>NC_014934.1:3666264-3971786 GCF_000186265.1 Cellulophaga algicola DSM 14237 | reverse complement strand
GGTTAGAGATGCTGCAACAGGAGTCGATTTTGGTATATGGAATACCATCCCCAGTGCCTATTTATCGTGTCCGCTAGATGTGCATTCTGGTAATGTAGCACGTAAACTAAAACTCCTTAAACGAAAACAAAACGATGCTAAGGCCTTGGCAGAATTAGATGCAAATCTTCGTAAAATGGATGCAAATGATCCTGCTAAGTATGATTTTGCCTTATTTGGATTAGGTGTTTTTGAAAAATTTTAACCCTCTCTAAACTTGAGAGGATTAAATTCCTTATTCTGAGTCGGTTAGTGTTTTCATAAAAGCAACCAAAGAGGCTTGCTCTTTCTCTGTTAGTGCTAAATTATCAAAAGGAAGGGTTTGATATGCTGCTTCAATTCCTATTCCTTGCCCTCCACCTCTATTATAAAAATCAACAACTTGTTCTAGTGTTGTATATACTCCGTTGTGCATATAAGGACTTGTTTTTTCAACATTTCTTACCGTAGGCGTCTTAAAAAAATGTTTTCGTTGCGCTGTCTTAAACATATTATACCTCCCTAAATCGCTACTTATTAACGCATTAATCGTGTCATTTTGTTCAGGTACACCTATCAATTCCATTTCGGTATCTTTATAATCAGGAGGTACGGTACCATTAAATAAAGGAGCAAAATGACAGGTAGCACAAACCGCCTTTCCCATAAATAAATTAAACCCAGAAATTTCTTCTTCCGTCAATGTATCTTCAAGTCCATTTACGTTTTTATCAAATTTAGAGTCAAAACTATTTAACGTTCTGATGTAAGAAGCTATAGCATGCCTAACATTATACTCCATTCTTTTCCCTTGATATAGTGAATCAAACTGAATTTTATACGGCTGTTTTTTGAGTACACGATTTGTAATAGAATCCATTGGCAAATTAAACTCATCGTGATTATCAGCAACTCCAACAATTTGACCTTCTAAGCTACCGGAACGCCCATCCATAAAAAACGTTTGTTGGTATGCGGCGTAGCGTAAGCTTGGTGTATTTCTTATTTGATTACCATCAAATGTCTTTTTGCCATCTGTAAAGGCTTTATCTTTTATATGACAAGTAGCGCAAGCCATTTTGTAATTTTTAGATAGCATTTTATCATTAAATAACTGCTTTCCTAAAAGCTGTTTTTCTTTCAATCGTAACGTATCACTTTTATAATCTGAAAAATAAAATATATTTAATGTATTGGAATCAAACAGCGAAGTTGCTTCATTGGAAATAGCCATTTCAAAAGGAAACTCAACGTTCCAATCTTTTTGAACTTTCACCAATAATTCTAATTGCTTGTCTGTATAATTTTGAATAAAACGATACCGATCAAAGCTATCAAAATCATGTTGTAATGTTGAAATCGAATTTTTGAATGAATCTATTAGTGCCACATACAAGGTGTTGGAACTAAATTTTGATTCTAAAAGCTCCGTTAAATCAATTAAGGTTTGGTAGGTTATTTGGCTCTCTAACAAAGATTGTCCTAATACGGGAGAATCAAAACCAGTTATACCTGTTGTGGCTGTACGTACAATTTGATTCCTAAAAAGCCATATTAGATGATGGTCTTTAAGATTTATTTGCGTATTTTTTTCAAGTAGTTTAAGTCGGTTTTTTGTTAAGTCTATAGCATTATATAGTGCTAAACTGTCTGTCTCAGCACCAAAAAGTAATTCTTCTATAACCTGAAACCCAAAGGGATTTCTAATCTTAACATCTGTAAGATCTTCTTCTTGTACTTGCAAAATGTTAGGAGCATTGAGGGACTTGTAATTATTCTTATCAATTGCGGATAAGATAGGTTCAATTGCTTTAAATTTAAATCGCGCTTTTTTATATAAATCAATATTATATTCTGCCTGATTTGCACCCTTCATAGCCTCTAGATACTGAATACAATTATTTAAGTGCGACGTATAAAATTTAGTTATTTCATCATCTGTAGTTACTAAAACAAGCGGTTTTTTATCGTTCTTACAAGCAGTTGTTAGTAAAAGCAAAAGACATATACCCAAAGTATATGTCTTAGCTTTCATAAATAGTATTTTATTCATGATATTTCTTCAATATTATCTCTCTAAACCTTTAATCATGTACATCATTGAACCCTCTTTAGTTGCTGATGATATATCTGAAACAGCTTTAGGGTCTGTAAAAGAGGTACCGTCTGCTGGCTCCCACCCGTGGTTTTGAGTCATTACTAAAAAGGTGTTTTCGCCGTTATTCACGATATCTGTAACATCAATCATACCTGTAATTTCCCAAGTACTTGCAGCCGAACCGTAACCCAAGCTTTCAGCTCTATTTTGATCACATTCTAAAACTGTTTTAATTGCTCCTGTTGTCAAATTATATTGGTATAATTTTGCATATCCATTTACTGCAGTATCTAAATATCCGTTAGGATCTTCTTGAATGTAAGCGTAATTTTCAGTAACCAAAATGTTATCCGGGGAATGAAAACCTTCTGCCTTACCTCCTACTATATCACCATCTAAAACACAAGTGATTTTTGCTGCACCAGTGGGGTCATTTTCATTTAATACAACTTTATAAACACGACCTAAAATAGATCCTTTACCTACTAAATCTGCACTGTAACGACCGGTAACACAAAAATAGATTTCTCTTTGATTCGCTGCAGAACCTCTTCTCCAATCAATATCTTCCAATCTAGAAAAGCCCATAACACCTTTTGATTTCGCTTCTGCATCCAAGGCATCAATTTCTTTCTCTTCAAGTGCTACAAATTCAACATCATACGCAGTACCTTGTTCCATGTCCATTTCAAAATCTACACCAGAAGTGGTAACTTTTAACCCGTATAATTTTCCACCACTTAAATCACCTCTGTCACCCACATACATTCCTAATTGACCAGAAGGAACACTATTATCGGCGTGATCATCACCAATAAATACGACTGTTTTATCTGCATAAGCATCTTTACCAATTGGCACCGCATTTTCTGTAGACCATTGCCCTAAAGCAGGTAACATTTCTCCTGTACTAGCTGCATCTGCACTCTTTGCAGGATCTGTAACGAATACTCCTTTGGAAGCACCACCCCATTCGCCACCTGATAAATATAAAGGTCCAAATCCGTGTTCTTCATTTGTAATTAAAGTCCCAGAACACATAGCTGTTGATGCTGTAGCTTCAGCATTTAAAATATACTCACCATGAAAAGGTCTCAGGTTTTTGTTTAATAAGATACGCGCTATAGAATAATCACCCTCTATATTGTTAATTAATGTAAATGTTTCATCTCCGTTATCCAATAATCCAGCACCATCTGCTAAAGAACCATAGACGAAATCTGGTGAATTAGGAATAATATCTTCAGATGTTAATACTAAAGACATCTTTAAATTCACAAAATCACTAGTTACTTTAAATAAATTTGGTGATTTTGAATTTGCCAAGTAAACCGAAGCATCCATTCCGTCTACGCCATCAATCCCATCAACGCCGTCAGTACCATCAATACCGGCAACACCATCAGTACCGTCTATACCATCTTCTGGGTTACAGCTGTTAAAAGTTAAGGCCATTGCAGAAAGCAATACGGCACTTAAAAAAGTTGATTTAAAGGTTTTCATAATTTTTTTTTAGTTTATAGTTATTTATTCTCGCTGCCAAAACTATCTATAAACCTGAAGAGCTATGTTACTACAGTATTTTGCTTTTATTACCCCATTCTTATAAAAAGGTTAAGAGGTTACATAAAGGTTAGCTCAAGTGTAATTTAATATTGGCCTAATGTAAAATTAAAACACTCATTTTCAGATACTTAATTCCGTATATTCAATTTTAAAGCTAAATTATTCTTTTGGGTAGTATAGACGCCTAATGATACTTTAGATCTAAATTGTACCGATTAAACTATAAAAACAAATATAACTATATGACAATCAATCTATTATAAGCTTTTCTGCATATATGCCATCTAGTACAAAGTCTTTAAATGCAAAGAAATCCAAAGGATTTTAACAGCCTTGGTGCTGAAAATTTAAGTAATCTATTTTTAAAAAATCGACTCTAGAAATAAATGAAAATAAATTTAGAGAAATATAAAGCTACAGAGCATTGGATACCTATATTATCTGCTACGATATCTGTCGTAATGTTATTTTTACTGTATTGGTTTTTCAAGAACTAAAATTACCTTAAATTGGTAGTCTTAAATTCTATAAAACATTTTATGAGTTTTAAAACATTAACCATTATACATACCCTACTAGTGCTTAGTTTGGCAGCATTCGCTGCTTTTACATTTTTTAGTGGACCTGGTTTTGTAAATCAGTTTAGCATGGAAAATAATGTATTTATTTACGTTGTACCTATTGTGGCTATGCTAGGATATTTTGCGAGTAAATTTCTATACACTAAAGCGCTCTCTGCTATAAATCCTTCAGCTCCATTAAACACAAAATTAGCACTTTACCAAAAAGCTAATATTTTAAAATATGCCTTGATAGAAGGGCCTGCATTTTTAGCATTTATACAATTTCTATCTAATGGTTACACGCTATACTTTACGATTGGCGCAACATTAATGCTTTATTTGTCCATGCAAAAACCTAGTAAAGCTAAAGCTATAGAGGAACTTTCCTTAGATACTACGGAACGAGACAGTTTATAAATTACTTTTAACTTTATGAAAAAATTTTGGCTTAAGATTTCAAGTTTACTACTCTTTATGACCGCAACAGCACAAAGCCAAGACTGGCCAAATTTAGAAAGATTTAAAGAAGAAAACGACAGTTTAGGACTACCTGGTGAACATGAAGAGAGAGTGGTTTTTATGGGTAATTCTATTACTCAAGGCTGGATAGACTATGGTAACCCAGCGTTATTTAAAGAAAATACTTATATTAATAGGGGAATTAGCGGACAAACAACACCGCAGATGTTACTGCGTTTTAGAGCAGATGTGATCGATTTAAAACCAAAAGCTGTTGTTCTTCTAGCAGGCATTAATGATATTGCAGGCAATACAGGACCTTCTACCTTGAAAATGATTCAAGACAATTTTAAATCCATGGTAGAACTTGCACAAGCTAACCAAATAAAGGTCATTATAGCTTCCATTCTTCCCGCCAATAAATTTGCATGGAAACCGGGTATTGAACCAGCAGACAGTGTTATTGAAATGAATACCTTTCTTAAAACATATGCTACTGAAAACAATTGTTACTATTTAGATTATTATTCTACATTGGTAGATGATAAAAAAG
This sequence comes from Cellulophaga algicola DSM 14237, assembly GCF_000186265.1. Classification (NCBI taxonomy): domain Bacteria; kingdom Pseudomonadati; phylum Bacteroidota; class Flavobacteriia; order Flavobacteriales; family Flavobacteriaceae; genus Paracellulophaga; species Paracellulophaga algicola. The sequence continues at coordinate 3,966,529 of NC_014934.1, read as the reverse complement.
GAATGAAAGCCATGTATTCTGAAGACGGAGTACACCCTACAATTCTAGGTTATGATATTATGACGCCGTTGGTTCTAAATGCTATAAAAAATGTCTTGGAAGAATTAAATTAATACCCTTAATGCAAAATCCGTTAGTAAGTATTGTTATTCCTTTTAAAAATACAGAAGACTACTTTTTAGAATGTTTGTCTTCCATTAGCCAACAATCATATCTAAATTTTGAGGTAATCGCTGTAGATGATTCCTCTACTGACGGTAGCAAGAAAATTGCAACGATTATAGCAAATACCGATGATCGGTTTACAGTTTTAACCAATCAAGGAACCGGGATTATTTCTGCATTACAATTAGCCTATCGTAAAGCGAAGGGAACATTTATAACTCGTATGGATGCTGATGATGTTATGAGCTCCACAAGACTAGAAGTAATGGTACGATCATTACAAAAATACGGCACAAACCACATTGCCGTGGGTAAGGTTAAATACTTTTCTGCCACGGGTGTTAATGACGGGTATGCTGTTTATGAAAGTTGGTTGAATTCTTTGACTGCAGACGGTAAAAATTTTAGTGAAATTTACAAGGAGTGCGTTATACCTTCTCCCTGTTGGATGGTACACAAATCTGATTTTGACCGCTGTGGAGCGTTTAACTCTGAGGTATATCCTGAAGATTATGATTTGGCGTTTCGTTTTTACAAAAATCATCTAAAATGTATCCCATGTGACCAAGTGTTGCATTTATGGCGTGATTATTCTACAAGAACATCTAGAACAAGCGATCATTATGCCGAAAATACATTCTTAGATTTAAAATTTCACTACTTTAAAGAAATCGAATTAAACCCTAAAAAAAACATAGTACTATGGGGTGCTGGAAAAAAAGGAAAAACAATGGCCCAAAAACTTATAAACGCTGCTATTGATTTTAGGTGGATTTGCAACAACACAAAAAAAATTGGAAAACATATATATGAGGTAGAAATGCAAAGTGTAACTGCTTTAAAAGAAATTGAGAATCCACAATTAATCATTACTGTAGCTAACCAAGAAGATCAAAAAGCTATTAAAACACTATTAGAAAGTCTACACTTAACATCGTACGAAGATTATTATTTTTTCTGCTAAAATTATAAAACAATGCTATGGCAAAAACAGAATACAGAATATACGTAATAGAATTACAGAAAAAAGTATTTACAGAAAACTGGAGATTTAGAGCTGCTAATCCGCAGTTTAACGGCGTGTTAGAGTGTGTATATGTTGGCATGACGAGTAAGACACCAAAAGAACGTTTAGAACAACACAAAACGGGGTATAGGAACAAAAAAGGACATAAGTTATCCTCTTCTATAGTAGAAAAATACGGTAGTTATTTGCGTCCTAGCTTGTACAATCATATACCTACTCTAAAAACAAAACAAGAAGGATTAAAAATGGAAGAATTTGTAGCTTTAGAATTGCGAAGAAAAGGGTATGCCGTTTGGTTTAATTAAAGTCCGTTTTTACAGATAGCACTACAATTATTTAATTATATTTGTCAAACAATTATTAGGAATGCATTTTAAACATCCAGAAATACTTTGGGGCTTATTTTTACTACTGATTCCTATATTAATCCACCTTTTACAATTACGACGATTTAAAAAAACAGCATTTACCAATGTAAAAATGCTTCAAAAAGTTGTTGCCGAATCTCAAAAAAGCAGATCGCTAAAAAAGTGGCTCCTCCTCATAACAAGAATAGCACTTTTTACTGCGCTTATTATAGCATTTGCGCAACCCTATTTTGCAAAAACTACTGCTTTTAAAAGTAAGGAAACTATAATTTATATAGATAATTCTTTTAGCATGCAAGCAAAAAAAGGAAATGTCTCTTTATTAGAAATAGCAGTGCAAGACCTCTTAAAAAAGGCTCCTAAAAATACTAAATTAAGTGTATTTACCAATACCGACACCTATATAAACACGACTATTGGAGCCATCCAAAATGATTTATTATCACTAAATTTTTCTCAAAATCAATTACCGCTAAATGCTCTTGAATTAAAAGCTAAATCACTTTTTAGCACTTCTTCTAACAGTATTAAAAATTTAGTAATTATAAGTGATTTCCAAAAAAAGAATGAAGAATTTACGGAAATTTCTTCGAAAGAAATTTCTAAATACTATATCCAATTAACACCATCCGAAAATAAAAATATAGCCATTGACAGTGTCTTCTATGATACAACATCAAATGAGCTCAGCAATTTAAAAATTCAATTATCAGCTTCTTATAATTTAGAAAATCAACCTATATCAGTATATAATGATACTCAATTAATTGCAAAAACATCTGCAGCATTTGAACATTCTAATACTGCAGAGGTTTCAATTTCATTACCTGACAATGAATCTATTTTAGGTAAAATACAAATAGAAGATGGCGGCTTAAGCTATGATAATCAATTTTATTTTAGCAAAAACAAGCGAGAGAAAATAAAAGTATTAGAGATTTATGGCGTCCAAACTAATTATTTAGAACGCATTTATACTTCTGAAGAATTTGAATTCCAAAAAAGTAGTATTTCTCAATTAAATTATAGTCAACTTGAGAGTCAGAATACCATAGTATTAAATGAAATAGAGCGTATCCCTGATGCTTTAATGCAAGCACTACAGTTATTTAATCAGAACGGAGGAACTTTGATAGTAATTCCAAATAATAAAATCTTAGTAACTAATTACAATTCACTGTTAACCAAATTTGGTGTAAGGTTGAATCAAAAAATAAATAATATTCAGGAAATTACAAGCATTAATTTTGATCATCCACTATACTCCTATGTGTTTGATAAAAAGATTGATAATTTTCAATATCCTGACGTTTTATCGTATTATAAATTAGAAGCTAGTCTACCTTCCATACTTTCTTATGCTAGTAATGAAGCATTTTTGATCGGTAAAAAAGGAATTTATGTGTTTACCTCTCCCTTATCTTCAGATTTTTCTAACTTTAAAAATTCACCTTTAATTGTTCCTACCCTATACAATATGGGAGTAGAAAGTTTAGCACAGGAAACTTTATATTATACGGTAGGTAAAAATACTTCTATTGCATTACCAATACATATAGCGAAGGATGATGTGTTAAAAATTGCAAATGATAAAAATGAATATATACCCCAACAGCAATCTTTAAGTAATAAAATAGTACTGATTTTCAATGAAGTACCGCTAGAAGATGGATTGTTTGCCGTAAAGAATAAAGAAAAAACCTTTAAACAGCTAAGTTTTAACTATCCTAGAACAGAAAGCAAGCTAACCTATTGGGATTTAGATAATTTTAAAGCGATAAATACACCAACATCAATATCAGATTTATTTGAAACTTTAGAAAAAGAAGATAGCGTAAACGAGCTTTGGAAATGGTTTGTTATTTTAGCACTACTATTTGCTTTGATTGAAATTGGTATTCAAAAATATTTTAAATGAACGTACTTTTAAAAGCCGCAACAATTATAGATGTTACTCATAAAGAACATCACCAAAAAAAAAGAGATATCTTAATTAAGAACGGTATTATCTCTGAAATTGCTCCTAAAATTGATGCGGAAAAATCAACAAAAATTATCGAATTAGACAATTTACATGTCTCTGTTGGTTGGTTTGATAGTAGCGTAAGTTTTGGCGAACCTGGTCATGAAGAGCGTGAAACCATTGAAAATGGATTATTCACTGCTGCAAAAAGTGGTTTTACAGATGTGGTTTTAAATCCGAATACAAACCCACTACCCGATTCTAGTTCTGATATTGTCTTTTTAAAAAATAAAGCTGATAATAATCCAACAAAATTATATCCTTTAGGAGCCCTAACAGTAAAGTCTGAAGGAGAAGTTCTCGCTGAATTATTTGATATGCAGCATTCAGGAGCCGTTGCATTTTCAGATTTTAAAAATCCGACTAAAAATTCTAACCTTTTAAAAATAGCCCTACAATACGCTCAAGGTTTTGACGCTTTAGTCTATTCTTTTCCTTTAGACGTTCAAATTGCTGGGAAAGGGGTTGTTAATGAAGAGAAAGTTTCTACACGCCTGGGACTTAAAGGAATCCCATCTTTAGCCGAGGAATTACAAATTTCCAGAGATCTATCTATATTAGAATATACTGGAGGGAAATTACATATCCCTACGATATCTGCTGCTAATTCTGTTAAACTCATAGCGGCAGCCAAAAGGAAGGGCTTAGATGTTACTTGTAGTGTTGCAGTCCATAATCTTGCACTTACTGATGAACTTTTAGAAGGTTTTGATACCAATTACAAAGTTATGCCCCCTTTACGCACCAAAAAGGACACAAGAACACTTATTAAAGGAGTACTAGATGGAGTTATAGATTTTGTAACATCAGACCATACCCCATTAAATGTAGAAGAGAAAATTATAGAGTTTGATAATGCTGCTTATGGTACTATTGGTTTAGAATCTGCCTTTGGAGCTTTAAATCAAATTTTTGAGATAGAAACTACCATACAACTACTTACAAAAGGAAGAGAGCGGTATAACATTAAAACTCCAAAATTAGCTAAAGGAGAAATAGCGAACTTAACATTATTCAATCCAGATAGCAAAAAAGAATTCTCAAAAGAAAACATATTTGCTACAAGTAAGAATAGCGCTTTTTTAGGACAAGAGATGCTTGGCAATGTTTATGGAATAATAGTAGACAAAAACATACTATTATAAGTACTTTTGAGTTTGTATTAAAAACAAACATTAAATACCAATAAAAATTATGGATCAAACTACCAAAGAAGCAGGAAAAACAATGGCTATAATAAGCTATGTTACCTTAATTGGAACACTAATTGCTTATTTTTCAAACCAAGGAGATAAAAAAAATGAATTTGTAACTTTTCATGTCGGTCAAGCTGTACGTATTTGGATATTATGGATTATACTGACTGTAGTTGTTAATATTTTGGTATTTGTTACTAGTATTGGAATGTTGGCCTATTTAGGCTATATACCATTAATTTTGGCAATTTTAGGTGCTATGAACGCAAACAACTTGAAAGAAGAGCCTATTCCTGTAATTGGAACTATTGGAGGATAATTCCTTATCACAAAATATAAAAAATAGGCTTCATTTTGGAGCCTATTTTTTTTTGCGCATTACTTTTACTAGGTGTAAATTTGAAGCATGGAATTAAACCGAGAAAAACAGGCGAAAAATACTGCTATCATAGCATACTTTACGATAGTGGGAGCTATCATAGCCGTTAGTATGAACAACGAGCCCCAATATGATTTTGCAAGATATCACACCAGACAAGCCTTCGGCTTGCACTTAACATTTCTAGCTTTTGCTATATTTATTAACTTATGGGGAGGCGCTTATGCTTTTTATGGCTTATATATATTTTATGTAATTCTATGGGGTTATGGTTTTACTGGGGCTTTAACCGGTAAAAAGCAAGAAATGCCAATTGTTGGCCCGCTGTACCAAAAATGGTTTACATTTATTAAATAATTATTACAATCTAGCACCATATATATGCAAACAAAATCATTATCATTATATCATATCATTCGCCCATCTTCTATTGAAAAAAATGCTCCTGTGCTTTTTATGCTACATGGGTATGGCAGTAATGAAGAAGATTTATTCTCTTTTGCTGCCGAATTACCAGAAGACTATTTTATAATATCTGTGCGCGCTCCTTATCCTTTACAGCCATCTGGAAACGCATGGTATGCCATAAATTTTGATGCAGAAAAAGGAAAATGGAGTGATGATGAACAAGCTATTGAATCTAGAGATAAGATTGCTAGTTTTATCACGGAAGCTTGTGCCGCTTATTCCGTAGACCAAAATAATGTTACCCTCCTAGGCTTTAGCCAAGGTACTATTTTAAGTTATGCTGTAGCCTTATCCTATCCTGAAAAAGTAAGTCGTGTAATTGCGCTTAGTGGATATATCAATGAAAATATAATAAAAGAAGGCTATGAAAAAAACGATTTTTCATCGTTAAAGATATATGCTTCTCATGGATCTGTAGATCAAGTTATTCCTGTAGACTGGGCAGCTAAAGCTCCTAAATTTTTAGACCATTTAGGGATAACAAATACCTATGAAGAATTTCCTGTAGGTCATGGTGTTGCCCCTCAGAATTTTTACTCGTTTAAAACATGGTTAGCTCAAAACTAAAAAACATAAAAAAAGCTTCTATAAACTATAGAAGCTTTTTTAAGCATATTACTCGTTACTTCTTGCATAAAGCAAATGATCTAGCAGTGAAAAATCTACTCCTAAATCATCCTTCAACTCATATTTTATAATAAGGTCTCCCCAATATTGACCATCAGAAAAATCGGCTACAATCCATTTATGGTTTAAAACCTTTATTTTATTAATTTTAAAGTTCCCTTCCATACCTTCATAAGGCACCAATGGATTATCTCCTTTACTCTCGTTAGTTTCTAATAATTTATCTGTAATATATCCTGTAGGATTTTTAAGATTTAAATGTTGATAATAAGCAAAGGCATCATCATTATTTTCTAATGAAAAATATTCCATTTCTAAAAACTTCAAATGTAATTCCCTAATAGAGTCGTTAAGTTTTTCTGTTTGTGATTTTAAGCTTGTAATTCTTGCTTCTTTTTCTTTATTCATATTACCACTACTCACAAAAAGATAAAGTGCGATCAATGATGCAAAAAGAAATAGGTATAAGAAAATTTTACTTTTCATTTGGTTCAATTTTTAAATTAGATGGTTATTTTTAAATTATCGTAAGCCAAATATACATTTTTGGGTAACGTTTTTTGCACTTCATCATGAAAACCTAGTAGATGACTTACATGTGTTAAATATGCTTTTTCTGGTTTAATTTTAGCGATAAACGCAAGGGCTTCGGCTAAATTAAAATGAGAATGATGTGGCTCAATACGTAAAGCACTAACCACTAAAACCTTAACACCATTTAGTTTTTTTATCTCCTGCTCCTCTATCGTTTTAATATCTGTTAAATAGGCAAAATCCTGAAGACGATACCCAAAAACTTGCAATCGGTTGTGTTTAATATCTATAGGAATTACATTTAAATTGCCAATTTTAAAAGTTGTTCCATTTCTAACTTCTTTAATTTCAACAGCTGGAGCTCCTGGATACCGGTTTTCATGAGCAAAAATATAATCAAACCGAATTTTTAGAGACTTAATTACACGCTCATGCGCATAAATAGGTATATCTCCTTGCTTAAAAAAGAAAGGTCTAATATCATCAATACCTGCAGTATGGTCAGAATGCTCGTGTGTAAAAAGTATACCATCTAGCTGATCAATAGGGTTTTCCAGCATTTGCTGTCTAAAATCTGGACCACAATCTATAACATAATTAAAGTTTTCCCAAGATACAAGCACGGATACTCTTAGCCTTTTATCTTTCTGGTTCTCACTTAAACAAACTGGATGTATGCTCCCTATTACGGGGATTCCTTGCGAAGTTCCAGTTCCTAAAAATGTAATCGTCACCTGATTGTCTATTTTATCCAAATTTATAACTTATTTATTTATTAGATTGCCCAATCTTGTTAACTTTGCTGTAAACAAATAAATTACATGGCTTCTGTTTTAAGAAAGGATACTGCATTTGAAAATATCCCCTCAATAAAATCTAAAACGCTTCGTATAAATCTGAATCCAGATATTTACGGAACATTTTCAGAAATTGGTGCTGGTCAAGAAACGTCTGGACATTTTTTTAGATCTGGCGGTGCCTCTGGTACAATTGCAAAAGCAATGAGTGCGTATGATAAAGATTTTAGTGATGCTATTTACGGCATAGAAGAAGACGGACGTTACGTTACGCAATCACGATTGAAAAAAATGTTGACTCACGAGATGATGAACATGGAAGATCGTATTAGTAGAAAAAAACACCCAGAACGTTTATTTTTCTCTTATGCAAACACAGTAGCCACTATTGACTTCTCTAAAAGATATAAAGGGCACGGCTGGTTAGGGATAAGATATCAGTTAGACCCTACTCAAAAAGAATATGATGAAATAATAATTCATGTTCGTTTTAAACAAAATGAGGCGCGTTTGCAACAAGAAACACTTGGTATTCTAGGAGTTAATCTTATTTACGGTGCTTTTTACAAACACGACCAACCTCGTAAAATTCTTAAATATTTATACGACCATTTAGATAAGGATACATTAGAAGTTGATATGATTAACTTTTCTGGTCCTAACTTTAAGGCTGTAGATAACCGTTTAATGAGTTTACAGCTGATTAAAAATAACATGACCGATGCGGTAATGTTCGGTCCTGACGGGAACAACTTATTACCAGCAGCTGTTTTATATAAGAAAAATATTCTTGCCTTACGTGGTAGCTTTAGACCTGTGACCAAAGTAAATATGGACATGCTAGAAAAGTCTCACGATATATTTATAAGAGAGACTAGCGTTGAAGAAGAAAATACGATCGTAATTTTCGAAATTACCCTTTCTAACTTAAAAGCCTCTGGAGAGATAGATGAACAAGATTTTATGGACAGGGCAGAACTTTTATGTTCCCTTGGGCATACCGTAATGATTTCTAAATTTCAAGAGTATTTCAAGTTAGTAGAATATTTTAATAATTATACGAAAGCAAAAATTGGTTTAACAATGGGTGTAAATAACCTAGTTGATATTTTTGATGAAAAATATTACCGTCATTTAAGTGGTGGTATTTTAGAAGCTTTTGGTAAATTATTCTTTAAAGATTTGAAGGTATACTTATACCCAATGAAAAATGAAGAGACTGGACAAATTATGACCAGTAATAATGTTAAGGTACATCCGCGTATGAAAGAACTTTACAAGTTCTTTAAATACAATGGCAAAGTAATGGATATTATTGATTACGACCCTGATGTACTACATATATTTTCTAGAGATGTATTAAAGAAAATTATTAATAATGATGAAGGTTGGGAAGATGTATTGCCTGAAGGTATTTCAGAAATTATTAAAAAAAGAAGTTTGTTCAAGCGAAAAAAAATAGAGATTGAAAATAAAGATGAAACATCATCTTAAAGTAATAAGCCCTAAATCATTTGATTTAGGGCTTATTTTTTATCCTTGTCCCGTCCTGAAATAAGTTGACACAAAATCGACTTATTTATGAAACATTCAATTATTACGGTAGACAAGCGTACCCAACGCGATTATAATTTGGGCTTTAAATTAAGTGTTGTCCATCAGGTTGAAAAAGGCGAAATGACTTATAAGCAGGCGCAAAAGGCTTATGGTATTCAAGGTAGAAGTACTGTTTTGGTTTGGTTGAGAAAACATGGTACATTAGATTGGACTAAACCAATACGCCATCAAATGCCAAAATCAAAAGAAACACCTGCCCAAAAAATCAAACGCTTGGAGAGAGAGCTTTCCGATGAAAAACTCAGGAACAAAATTCTCAATACTATGATTGACATCTCCGATAAACAGTATGGTACCGCTATCAGAAAAAAGCATTCGCCCAATCAATCCAGCGCATCCGACAAGAACAACGATTAAGTTTATCTCGTTGTTGTCGATTGTTTGGGGTAAGTAGACAAGCGGTCTATCAAGCAGAAAAACGGATTATAAAAAGAGAACAGGAGTTTATAAAAGTAAAGAACTTGGTTGAAGGTGTTCGCAAGGATATGCCCCGGCTCGGTACACGAAAGCTGTATTACCTGTTAAAGGAAGAATTCGCAAAGCACAATTTAAAAATAGGAAGAGATGCCCTGTTTGGATATTTGCGCTCGGAATCGATGCTGATAAGGCCAAGGAAGAATTACACCAAGACAACAAACTCTAAACATTGGCTTAGAAAACATCCTAATCTGATGAAAGAAATCAAAGTTTCCAGACCAGAAGAGTTCTTCGTCAGTGACATTACATATATCAAAAGTAGAGAGCGGACACATTATCTATCCTTGGTAACCGATGCCTATAGTAGAAAAATAATGGGATATCACCTTAGTGATGATATGAGTGCCGAAAATGTGGTAAAAGCAGTAAGAATGGCTAAAAACAATAGATTGACAAGTAAAGATCTAATTCATCATTCCGATAGAGGATTGCAGTATTGGCCTCATCGGTAAAATGGGAGAAAATGTCCATTAGAGAAATTTAAGCCGTATTCAGATCCATCGATAGGATTTTCTCTAAATCGAATAAAGTAGTCGCTTTCGCAATCTCAAAATCGTATTCGCCGTGTAGATTTATATGCTGCCACGTCATAATGGAACTATTCGAAAACGCATTCAATATTTTCTTATATTCATCTTCTTCTATGATTTCAGAAAGTTTCTCTGAAATGAACAGGTAGTTCCATAACACGATTGCATTCTGAATCAAATGCCTACAACCAACGGCAATTTCCTGCTCTTCCTTGGTTTCTACCTTGAATTCCTGATTATTTCCGAAAAATATGGCTTTTGCAAATTGATGGGATTGCTCTATTCGGTTTAATTGTTTTTCAATGCCCTGTCTCAAAGGTCTTTCATCCAAATAGCGCAATATGAATATGCTTTTAAATATCCTGCCCATTTCTTTTAAGGATTTATACAGGGGGTGTTGTTTAGAATAGGAACTCAGCCGTCTCAGTACTTCGGAAGATTTGGTTTCCTTTAATTTAATGGAACACAACAACCTTAAAATATTCTCCCATTGGCCTAGAAGTATGCTCTCATCGATATATTTATTTTTGGAGGGTAGAATCCTAAAATCCATTTTCTCGTAGTATTTTCTTGGATTTTCCTTAAAAGTATATATCAGCTGGTCTTTATAGTTCTTTATCCTAGGGGCAAAAAATATACCCATGGCATTACAAAGCCCGAATACGATTTCACTATACCCATGTGTGTCGGTCGAGTGTATACTGCTTTCCATGCCGTCATTGTGCATCAGACCGTCTATTACATAGCCGGCTTCCCTTTCGGAGGCACTAATCACGGTATTATAGAACAACCGACTTTTTTCGTCAATAAAACTATATGCGGAGACACCTTTGCCAAATCCGAAATATTTGTATGAATAAGTGGCATGTAAGGAAGGTACACCAACATTGAATTTTTGGCCATCGCTAGAAGTATGCTTTGCTCCTTGGTCCTTTTTGAATATGGATGGCAACGCCAGTTTATCGGTTAAAGAGACGATTCTTCGGTTGGCATCATCTATGTTCTCTTTGCTGAAATGCCATCGGACAGCATATTCAAGCTTGTCAGCGCCTAGCCCCTTGGATATTCTCCCCATTTTCCTAACTCCAATATTACAACCTAATGCTATAATGGCCGCATAAATCATAGCGTCAGGGGGAACATCCTTATTGCTTCTTTTACTATAATGCATAAAAGAGTCTATAAAATCCGTTGAATGCCGAATGTCGGATAATACCGTGATTAGCGGAAGGAAGGAATCGTTGCCAAAAAGGTTAGATATCGTGCCCTGTTCAACAACTTCTATTCTAGGCGTTTTTACAATAGGTTTTCCTTCCCTAGAGAACCTAAGGAGCTTGTTGTTCGGGATGTTTTCGTTTGTGCTTATGTACTGATTTCGAAGGTCAACTTTTAAGTCCTCAAGGAATTTATGAACATTGTCTAGGTCGACGATATTCGCCCTCTCCATAAGTTCCTTTTTATTGGTTTCCCAACGTTGCTTAGAAATAAGGTATTCATCGATCGATTTGTATTTATCGGAATATTTAAGATTAAGTGAACCTGCCTTGATATGATGCGCAACTTCCTTGAACAGTATTACCTTGTAAATCGATGGGATAAATTTCCCGTTATCGGCATAAATCCGTTTTTGCTCGCTATTGGATATGAAATCCATCGGTGCCCTAGAGGTTATCTTTCCTTTTGTCTTTTGATAGTGCTGAACGGCGTTCAGTATATTCAAATCCGAGGTGTCAGGATTAAAGTCCAATATCCTTAGAATACCGGCAACCCTATTGTGTATTCTTCGGTACCCCTTTTCCATTTCCTGAAATCGCATGTCATCTTTGAGCTGTAGCGTACCGGAATTCTCAAACTTCGTGATTTCCGACAAAAGCTCATCATGGAACTGCCCCTGGTCATATCCCATCAGATTCCTAAGAAGGCATAATTTCTCGGAATCTTGATATTGATTATCGAAGAGTATCCCACGTACCTTATCCAATTGCCCTTTTGAGGACAGTACAATACCTCTTAATTTGTTTAGCCTGTTCTTATTCGATGCCTCTTTTTTATTATCGCCCATAAAACTATGCACGACCCTATTGTCCACATCGTTGAGATATTTTTGAATGGCCTGTAAGAACGTGTCCACGAAAAGGTCTTGACGAATACGGTATTGATAGAGAATGAATGCAATTAGGTACAGCCGTTTTTTTTCAATGTCCCTGATACTTTCAAATTGGACATACTTGGCCTTGATTATCCAAACTGCATAATAATTTAGCAGTTCCATTGAAAAACCTGTCTTTTCAACCATTTTAGAAAAATCGGAATGAAGTTCGGCTATTATCTCAAAATCCGACAAACTCTCCTTTATTTTTCTTGGGGTGCTTGCCTGTGCCGGTTTTTTTAGAGTAGTAATCAAATAAGGGTCTTTGCCAACGATGCCTCCTTCCTGAGAGGACAACACCATCAACCCGTTCAGAATTTCCTTTTGCTGTGGACTTAGATTCCGGTTTAGCACCGATATCAAGTCTGTCTCGAACGAATTCAGGGCATGTCCTATTGTCCCTGCAAAAACATAGTACTTGGGACATTCTATCTTTTTAATTGACAGAAACTCGTTTAGCGCATTGAAGAGTTCCTTGGGCCGCAACGAGGTCTTGACAAGCTCATTGGCCTCGTTCTCGAAAAGTTTCTTTCCCTCGGCAAAAGACCTGTAGCCGTATAACCCGAGTATGATAGCCCTGTGCTTTATATATGTGGGTTTCTTGTAAAGTGAAATATCGAAGTTGTTTTTCCTGGGACATAATCTAGCTACAAAATCGATATCTTCCGTGTGAAACTGATGAGGCACAAAAAACTTTTTCTGCATCGTAAAATAACCACGCTGAAGTATAAAGCCGATCTTGATTATGGGCTTACGGAACATACCTTCCATTCCTTCTATACCGTTAACGGAAAAGACAGCATTTCTTTCTTCGTCCGTAAGTCTAGTTGGGGAATCAAATTCCTTAATGTCATCATCCTTCAGTAAACTTATTAAGGGCATATTTCTTTATTCTCGTAGCGAAGTTATCTAAAACAGATTAAATTTTCAAAACATAACATTTATCATAAATATTTGTTAATGTATTACTATATTTGTAGGATATTAGCATCATAAAAAAGCACTCAAAATATTATTAACTTTAGAGATAACTAAAATGAAACATCTGAAAACATTAAAAAGCATTTCCATCTTAACATTATTCTTCGGTTTACTATTGTCCTGTGAAAAGGAAGAAGCTGAATCCTTTCAAATAAACGAAGCGATAGATAATAACATCGCTAGTGCTTCAACTGTTACAGAATTAGGGTCTAAAATGGAAAATCCGTATTCAGTTTCTAGCATGAAAAAAGCATGGGAAAACTTGGAAGGAAAAGGTATTGCTTCCAAAAATGGAGCTATTAAAGCAACACATTTATATGTTAAGTTTAAGCCCGAATCAGAAGAACATCTATCTATTTTAAAAATGGATTCGACTATTGCACTTTATGACATACCCTTAGATTACGAAATTAAAGCGAATGGTGACTTTTATCGCGATCCCGATGTACCGTCCGGACAGCCTACTTATCAATATGCTGCATTACCTGTAGGAAAAAAGCTCCCATCGGGTGTTCCTCATGAAATATTGGAAGAGTTATTTATACCTGACGAAGATGGAGATTTTACGGAAACATCTAAAAGTATGTTTGCATCAAAAGTTACAATTGAAATGCTAGTTGACGAATCTTTAAAATTAACAGGAAATTTAAGTGAGGGGGATATTAGTAGCTCGCTATCTGCTAAAAGTAAATGGAGACCCTCTGGAACCATTAAAGTATGGGATGATGAAAAAAGTACCTATGTCGGAGTTGCTGGTCTTCGTGTAAAAGCCCGTAGATGGTTTACCACGCATAATGGTTTTACCGATGCAAATGGTTACTATTCATGTGATGGAAGATTTAGAAGAGATGCAAATTATTCCTTTGAATGGGAGATATGAATTTGAAGTGCGTAAGGATGGCTTTTTGAATACCGCAGGTTACGGCGGGCCTAAAAAAAGAGGTAGTTGGAGTATAGATATTAGAAACGGCGAGCAAGAATTCTTTGCGACGATTTTTAGAGCTGCACATCACTATTATTACAATAATATAAAGGGATTGAGAAGGCCTCCTAATAACGGTGTCTTAAAAACCCAGTTAAAGTTAAGGGCAGTTTTTGAAACAAATAGTGATACTAATGGCAGTCATTGTGCTGCTTGTAGGTTCTTCGGCATCAATAGTGCCATAAGAATTTATAATCCCACTAGAAATACTATGGATTTATATGGCACGATAATTCATGAATTGGCACATGCTTCACATTGGAACATGGATAGATCCGGATATAACGGTGCGGACGATTACGTTGTGGAAAGTTGGGCCAGAGGTGTTCAATGGGAGTTGACACGTATGGTATATTCTGGTTATCAACCACCATATTTCAATGAATATACGGGAGTTGTTCAGGATATGATTGATGGAATCTCAGGGGTCGATCAGGTCTCGGGATACTCGATAAGACAAATTGAAGATGCTTTAGACGGACAAGATAACTGGAATGGTTGGAGAATAAACATTAAAAACAAACATACAAATGGAACAGAAAATAATTTGGAAGCTCTTTTTAATATTTGGAAGTAGTATGCTATCTTTTCTACAGGGTTGTACGACCAATACTGAAGAATTGAAAACAGTAGATTACACCTATAAAAATGAGACCGGCGTTCAACTTTCGATGGAAGTCTATAATCGACTTGATGTACTTATCAGAAACTACACCATTGAAGACGGAGGCGAAATCATCACGAATACTACAGTATCTGAAGTACCTGCAGTATTTAGTTTTAAAACAGTTACAGATAGTATAGGTGATTCGATAGCGGTAAAATTTGTAACGGATAAGTGTTTGTATTTCAGAAAAGATTTCAATGATAGAATTTTCTCCATAAAGGAATATGATAACTATTCGGAAGAATTGACAGGCCAAAGGGATTACGGGCTTGAGTTTATTTTCAAGGAATCGGATTTGATGGAAGCCGTAGAGTGTAATTGAATCTATTAAATTGAAATATTAAAGCGAGACAAATAAATTGTCTCGCTTTTTTAGTCATTTATAGTTGCTAAGATTATATAGGAAAACTGTGAACTCTTTACAAAAACCGTATTATGTAAAGAGTATTGATTTTTTGGACTATATTTCACGGAGCTAATTCACAATGCAAAAATCATGACCAACGGGCGAAATGTAAAGAGTGTAAAAAAAGGACTACCAATGCCCATGAAAGACCAAAGGACTTTTTAAGCGATGCCGAAATCAAATCACTCTTAGCTGCTTCTAAAAAAACCCGATATCCAAAACGGAACTACCTTTTACTTTTAATGACTTACCGGCATGGTCTCAGGGTTAGTGAAGCGATAGCCATCAAAAAATCCGATGTTAACATAAAAGAATCAAGAATTTGGATAAATAGACTCAAAAGCGGACTTTCGGTAGAGCATCCTATTTCCGGGGATGAACTTCGCGCAATTAAACGATACCTGAATTCCAGAGAGGATAATCTGCCTTGGCTATTTGTAAACGAAAGGGGGCTGCCATTGACAAGGCAGGCAATCAATTATATTGTGAATGTTATCGCTACCGCAGCTAAATTGGAAAATGTTCATCCACATACGTTGAGACACTCTTGTGGTTTCTATCTGGCCAACAAAGGATACGACCTTCGATTAATACAGGATTACCTTGGACATCGCGACCCTAAACATACCGCTCATTATACAAGAGTCGTAAGTAAGCGTTTTGAAAAGCTCTGGGATTAGCTGTAAATGGAACTATTATCTAATGAACATTTTCTCTCATTTTTCCGATAAGGCCAGTATTGCTCCGGCATATACCAAAAAGAACTAAGGCTAAGCAATATGACTCCGTCAATGACAGATGGTTATGATTGCTACCAAAATGCATTGGCAGAACGAATCAACGGCATATTGAAAGGGGAATTCCTAATCTATAAATGTAACACTGGCAAAGAGTTGAAAAAGCTTATAGCAGAATCAATAAAAACGTATAACAACAAAAGACCACACTTGAGTCTAAAATATAAAACACCTAACTTTGTACATAACAAAAAACCAGAGAAGCTAGCTTCTCTGGTTTAATATTAATTATTTAAAAACTGTCAACCTATTTTAGGACGACTCACCTAATAATTGTGCTGCATGATCTTTTGTTTTTACTTTTTCAACAACATTTGATACAGCACCATTTTCATCTATTACAAAAGTCATACGATGAATACCATCATATTCTCTTCCCATAAATTTTTTCGGTCCCCAAACTCCAAAAGCATTGATAACTGTATGGTCTTCATCTGCCAATAATGGAAATGGAAATTCGTATTTATTTTTAAAATTAGCTTGTCTTTTTTCAGAATCGGCGCTTACCCCTAATAATTCATATCCTTGAGATTGTAATTCCGCGTAATTATCACGTAAGTTACAAGCCTCTGCAGTACAACCAGGCGTGCTCGCTTTAGGATAAAAAAATACAATTAGTTTTTTCCCTGCGTAATCAGATAAATTAATTGTTTTTCCATCTTGATCTTTTGCTGAAAATGAAGGAACCTTATCTCCTACTTTTAAAGTTTGCATAGCTTTTTTTATTTAAATTCGTTTTTTTGTAAAAATACAAATTAGAAATCTTGATTGCTAGTGTAGACAAATACTCTTTGCAAATAGATTTATAAACTATTCTAATGACAAAATCAGAAAAAGTAGCATTCACAATTCAAAAACTTAAAGAATTATACCCAACGATACCCGTTCCTTTAGACCACAAAGATCCATACACACTACTAATTGCTGTTCTAATGTCTGCGCAATGCACAGATGTTAGAGTCAATCAAATTACGCCTTTACTATTTGCAAAAGCAGACAATCCGTATGATATGATTAAACTTACGATTGATGAAATTAGAGCGATAATAAGACCTGTAGGTTTGTCTCCAATGAAATCTAAGGGGATTCATGGTTTGTCACAAATGTTAGTCGATAAGTATGATGGCATTGTACCTCAAGAATTAGAATTACTAGAAGAATTTCCTGCTGTTGGCCACAAAACAGCTAGCGTTGTAGTATCACAAGCTTTTGGAATCCCTGCTTTTCCTGTAGATACCCATATTCATAGATTAATGTACCGTTGGGGCTTTACCAATGGAAAAAATGTTGTCCAGACAGAAAAAGACGCAAAACGTTTATTTCCAAAAGAAATTTGGAACGATCTACATTTACAAATTATATGGTATGGTCGTGAATATTCCCCTGCAAGAGGGTGGAATTTGGAAGATGATATAATTACTAAAACAATAGGCAGAAAAACGGTGCTAGACGCCTATTATAAAACTAAAAAGAGCCGCTAGTTGGCGGCTCTTTTTAGTTTTAGTTTAAGTTATTCTCAAACTGAATATTATTTTTATAAGTAATAATATCTAAAGCTTTAGAATAACTCATTAGAAACTGTATAGTTTCTGGACAAGCTTTTGCAAGCTCACACTTATTTTTATTCTCAGAGTAAATTTTTTCCATATGTTCAGTATTGTTATGTTAAGATAACGCTACTAAAACGGAATTATTGTTTGGTTCGGTGTACTACGAATTAATTCGTTAAAACGATATTGTTCTTTTCTATTACCTTTCTAAGGTTAATTAATGCATATCGCATTCTTCCTAAAGCAGTATTAATGCTAACTCCTGTATTCTCAGATATTTCTTTAAAACTCATATCTTTATAAATACGCATCATTAAAACTTCTTTCTGATCTTCTGGTAATTCCTCTATTAAAAGGTTTAAGTCATTATCTATCTGATCTTTAATCAATTGTTTTTCAACATTTAATTGATCATCACCAATTACAGAAAAGATATTAAAATCATCACTGCCTTCAAACATTGGCATTCTTTTATTCTTTCTAAAATGATCTATAACTAGGTTATGTGAAATACGCATTACCCAAGGCAAAAATTTACCCTCTTCACTATAAGACCCTTTTCTTAGCGTTTTAATTACTTTAATAAAAGTATCTTGAAAGATGTCTTCTGTAACATCTCTATCTAATACTTTAGAATATATAAAGCTAGAAATTCTTTGGTTGTGGCGATTAATTAAAATCTCTAGAGCTTTTTCTTCTCCGTTGATATAATTTTTTACTAATACTGAGTCTTCAATCTGTAGTTCCATACAAATTACTTTTTTTTGGTTAACATTAGGCATCCACCTCCTGTTATGGATATGAACTTTCTTTTTGTGTGCTTAAATTTTTAAAAAAGTAATTTTGCTTTATAGGCTACTGGTTTTTAATTACATATCAAATATAGAGAAAAAGGTCACTTCTAAAAAAAGTTTGTTGTGATATGCAATATTTTCGATGTTAAAACGTGTCTTGTAGGAATTGAGCTCCTCATATTTTAGTATTGTGCGTTATACATACGAGCATGATTGGTGTTTTAGATGTAATTCTTAAAATAAATATAATTATTCATAGAATTTCTCGCTATACTTTTACCTTACAAAATAGCTAATATAATGATTTTATGACGATTAGAACTTTTAAAGTAAATTTAGCTGCTTTTATTTGATAGCAAATATTTTCTTAAAATATATAAATGAAAAATAAAAATTTAGATATTAAAGCTACCTTCTATAGGTTTCATAAAAATTTTACTTAAATAACTAGCATAAATTATTTAATAAATAAGCATTACACACCTAATGAAGATTAAAGCTTAAAAGCTATAGGCGGTGCATATAAACGGAGATTATTAAAAATTAAAAAGAGTCGCTAATTGCGACTCTTTTTAATTTAAATTATTTTCAAACTTCATATTATTATAAGTAATAACATGAAGAGATTTTGAATAATTCATTAGGAACTGTACAGTTGCTGCACAAGCTTTGTTAGACTTGCTAATATTTTGGTTTTCAGAATAAATTTTTCCCATTTCCACAGTATTGTTATGATAAGATAACGCTACTAAAACGGAATTATTGTTTGGTTTGGTATAGCCCCTTTTAATTAGTTAAAACAATATTGTTCTTATCAATTACCTTTCTAAGATTAATTAACGCATATCGCATTCTACCTAAAGCTGTATTAATACTAACTCCCGTATTCTCAGATATTTCTTTAAAACTCATATCCTTATAAATACGCATCATTAAAACTTCTTTCTGATCTTCTGGCAATTCCTCTATTAACAGATTTAAGTCGTTGTCTATCTGATCTTTGATTAATTGTTTTTCTATATTCAATTGATCATCACCAATTACAGAAAAGATATTAAAATCATCGTTACCTTCAAACATTGGCATTCTTTTGTTCTTTCTAAAATGATCTATAACCAAGTTATGCGCAATACGCATTACCCAAGGTAAGAATTTACCTTCTTCACTATAAGATCCTTTTCTCAGGGTTTTAATTACTTTAATAAAAGTATCCTGAAAGATATCTTCTGTAATATCTCTATCTAATACTTTAGAATAAATAAAGCTAGAAATTCTTTGGTTGTGGCGATTAATTAAAATCTCTAGAGCTTTTTCTTCTCCGTTGATATAATTCTTTACTAATACTGAGTCTTCAATCTGTAGTTCCATACAAATTACGGTTTTTTTTGGTTAAACTTAGGCGGCCATATCTTCTTACGGATGTGATTTTTTTTTGTGCGAAAATGTGTAAAAATGTGTAAAGAATAATGTTTCTTTATGAGCGGTTACTTATTAATTACATGTCAAATATATACGAACTACATACTTTTAAAAAAAAATTGTTGTGACATGCAATATTTCCGATGTTAAAACGTGTATTGTGGGTATTGAAGTGCTCAAATTGTATCTTTGTGCTTTATAAATACATGTATGAATAGCATTTTAGATGTAAATCCTAAAGAAAATATAATAATTAAAGGTGCTAGGTTGCACAATCTTAAGAATATAGATGTTGTAATCCCTAGGAATAAGCTCGTTGTAGTTACTGGTTTGTCTGGTTCAGGAAAATCTAGCTTAGCATTTGACACCTTGTATGCAGAAGGACAACGTAGGTATGTAGAAAGTCTATCGTCTTATGCACGTCAGTTTTTAGGAAAATTAGATAAACCTAAAGTAGACTATATAAAAGGTATAGCTCCTGCAATTGCCATTGAGCAAAAAGTTAACTCTACCAATCCACGTTCTACCGTAGGAACCACTACCGAAATATATGACTACTTAAAACTAGTCTATGCGAGAATAGGAAAAACTATCTCCCCTATTTCTGGTAATGAGGTAAAAAAACATACCGTTACTGATGTTATTAATTTTGTAAAAACATTTCCAGAAGGAACGAAGCTCCTTTTATTAGCACCAATAAAAATAAGAGAAGATAGAGATGCGCTTAAATCTTTACAGATTTTTTCACAACAAGGCTATGCGCGTATTAAATATAAAGGAGAAGTAATCCGTATTGATGATACCATTACAGAAATAGATAAAGAGTTTAGCTTAGTTGTAGATCGTATTATAACTAAGGATGACGAAGATTTTTTAAATCGATTAGCAAATGCTGTCGATACCGCTTTTTTTGAAGGCAAAGGAGATTGTATTATTGAGAGCTTAACAACTGGTGAACAAATCCCGTTTAGCAATAAGTTTGAATTAGATGGCATGAAGTTCTTAGAACCTAATGTACACCTATTTAGTTTTAATAATCCTTATGGCGCATGCCCTACTTGCGAAGGGTATGGAGATGTTATTGGTATTGATGAAGATTTAGTAGTACCTAACACAGCTTTATCTGTTTTTGAAAATGGAGTATTCCCTTGGCGAGGTGATAGTATGGGATGGTATCGTGATCAATTAGTGAATAGCGCTTATAAATTCGATTTTCCGATACACAAACCTTGGTTTCAACTTACAGACAAGCAAAAACAATTAGTTTGGGACGGAAACGAACATTTTACGGGGATTAGTGCTTTCTTTTCTGCGTTAGAAGAAAAGAGTTATAAAATTCAGAATCGTGTTATGTTATCGCGGTATCGCGGTAAAACCAGGTGTACGACTTGTAAAGGCAGAAGATTAAGAAAAGAAACTGACTATGTAAAAGTAGATGGTAAATCTATTTCTGACTTAGTAGAACAACCCATAGAAGATTTAATTGCTTTTTTTGAAACGATAAGCTTAAATGAAACCGATAAGAAAATTGCTTCTCGATTATTAATTGAAATTAAAAGTAGATTAGGCTTCTTATATAAGGTAGGACTTACCTATCTAACTTTAAACCGAAAATCTAACTCCTTATCAGGTGGAGAAAGCCAACGAATTAATTTAGCCACCTCTTTAGGTAGCAGCTTGGTGGGGTCTATGTATATTTTAGATGAACCTAGTATTGGACTACACCCTAAGGATACAGAAAATTTAATTGATGTTTTAAAGTCACTTCGAGATTTAGGGAATACCGTAATTGTTGTAGAACATGATGAAGATATCATGAAAGCTGCCGATGAAATTATTGATATAGGCCCTGAAGCAGGTACACAAGGGGGCCATGTGGTTGCTCATGGTACTATGAAAGACATCTTAAATTCATCTTCACTTACCGCTGGCTATTTAAATGGTACTCTAGAAATAGAAGTTCCTAAAAAAAGAAGAACCTCTAAAAACTTTATTGAAATACTAGGCGCAAGAGAAAACAACTTAAAAAATATAGATGTTACTTTTCCTTTAAATATGCTTACTGTAGTTACAGGAGTATCCGGTAGTGGAAAAAGTACTTTGATTAAAAAGATCTTATATCCTATTATATTAAAAGAAATTGGCGGCTATGGAGAAAAAGCAGGTCAGTTTACTAGTGTCAAAGGAAAGTACAGTGAAATAAAACATGTAGAATTCGTAGATCAAAACCCTATTGGTAGATCTTCACGTTCTAATCCTGTAACGTATATAAAAGCTTATGATGATATCCGCGCACTCTACGCTGCACAAAAACTAAGTAAACTTAGAAACTACCAAACCAAACATTTTTCGTTTAATGTAGATGGCGGTCGCTGTGAAAAATGTAAAGGAGAGGGAGAAATTACGGTAGAAATGCAGTTCATGGCTGATGTTCATTTGGAGTGTGAAACCTGTAAAGGTAAACGTTTTAAGAAAGAAGTTTTAGAGGTTAAGTTTGAAGAGGCCAATATTGACGACTTGTTAAATATGACCATTGATGATGCCCTTGCTTTTTTTGAAAAACACCAACAAACAAAAATTTTCAGAAAATTAAAGCCGCTACAAGACGTTGGCTTAGGCTATGTAACGCTAGGACAATCTTCTTCTACCCTATCTGGTGGAGAAGCTCAACGAATTAAATTAGCATCATTTTTAGTAAAAGGAACAACCAAGGAAAAGGCTTTATTTATTTTTGATGAACCTACTACCGGTTTACATTTTCATGATATCAAAAAACTACTAAAATCATTTAATGCCTTAATTGATAAGGGTCATTCTATTGTTGTGATTGAGCACAACATCGATTTAATTAAATGTGCTGATTATATTATAGATCTTGGAATGGAAGGTGGAACAAAAGGAGGCGAACTTATAGCTGCTGGTACCCCCGAAGAAGTAGCAAAAAATAAAGTATCTCATACCGCAAAGTATTTAAAAGAGAAGTTATAAATAGTACCTTTTAGAAAGTTAAATAAAGACGATGTTATTAAGTTAACATCGTTTTTTTTGTTTTACAACGAAGGAAATTCATTCCTTAAACCTCATAAAGAATTGATAATCAGTGTTTTTTTAATCTTGGCACGCTGTTTGTAATATACTAACCGAATGCAAATAGTTGCTTTCATGAATTATTAAAACCTTATATCATGAGAAAATTAATACTCCTTTTATCAGCTTTAGTTTTGAGTACCTCAAGTGCTGTAGCTGCTAACACAGAAAATAAGGTTGCAGCAAGCAATACTTATACCAATAACAATAATAACTCATTCATCTTTGTTGAAAACGGGATAACATTTTCAGTTTATCCTGATGGTGAATTCGATTTCTATATCGACGATAGAACTAGTGTAAATGCAAATGTAAACATTGGTCGTACCAACATCACTTTTAATTCTGGTTATGATTACAACCCATATGTTCAATATGATGATTACGGAGCTATTATTCAAGTTGAGAATGTACCTGTATATTATGATTATTATGGCCGTGTAACTGAAATTGGTGGTGTAGATATTAACTACAACAATAATAGAGTATCTCGTTTAGGTGGTATGTATGTTTTTTATGACAACAGAGGAAATTACAATCATTACAGAGGTTTTATTAACGTGTACAATAGATCATATGTTTACCGTCCTTTTCACAGTTATTTTGCTAGACCATCTGTAGGATTCTGTTTAGTAAACAACAGACCATATAGAAGATACTATAGTGCTGTAAGGTATACGTATTATAATCCTTACCGTTACAACACACGTAGAGCTTATGCTGTAGTGGGTAAAGAACATAGATATAACCAAGTTCGTAATGAAAGAGCTCAAGTTTATAAAAATGATAGAAGAGTAGCACAAAGAGATGCTCATTCTAGAAACTATAGTTCTAGATCGTCAAAAGGAACTACGAGATCTAATTACAGAACACCTGTTACAAGAAGTAATTCTAAAGGAGTAACTTCAAGATCTAATGCCTCTAGTAGAAAAGGAAATACAAGGTCTGATTACAGAAGCCCTTCTACAAAAAATACAAATAGAACTGTAGCCTCTAGATCTAATACAAACTCTAGAAGTGGTACTAATGTTAAAAGAGAAGTTAGTGTAACAAAAAATCCACGTTCTACGACGGTTACGAGAAGTACTACATATAGAAGTCCTTCTAACAACAAAAGTAATACGCAAAGAACAACTACCTCTACTAAAAATAATGGAGTGTCTTCAAGAAGTTCATCTTCTTCAAGAGCAGCAAAAAGTACTCCTACAAGACAAAATAGTGTGAGTACGAGAAGTACTTCTTCTAGAAAAGTGAGTAGTACACCTTCTAGAAGTTCAAAATCAACTAGTACTTCTAGTAGAAGTAGTAGATCAAGAAATTAAAAATAGTTTTTAGGTTGGTTAGTTGTTAACCCCGTAGTGAATTAATTCACTGCGGGGTTTATTTATTTTTTAAAGAATTTATGGAGTACTCCCGATACGTCTTCTGATAATTTAAAACGGTATAAAACCCAAGTATAAAATACTATCATGAGTATACTTTTTATACTGATACTGAGTATGGGATGAAAAGGAATTGTTATAAAATAAAAAGCAACTCCTAATAAAACCAATACAAGTAGTACTTTAAGCATTGCATTAGAAAAAGGAAGAATTCCAAAACGAACCTTTACAAATACTATCTTTAAAGTATTATATATAAAAATTGCAGAGAATGATGCTATTGCCGCTCCTATTAATTCATATTCGGGAATAAGCCACATATTAAATAGTATGGTTATTATAGCTAAAAAAACACCTAGAATTAATAGCATCTTATAATAATCAGAATTGTATAAGATGGCATTATTATTTCCTAAAATAGCATCATATACTTTCGCCAATCCTATTAATAAAACAACAAAAAAACCTTTGCTGTAATCATCCGATAAAAGCAAATAAAGATCTCCTAGGTTTACTATAATTAACAAATAAAGTAAACCCGAAATAATAAATAATGTTAACGCACTTCTATGATACAGGTTCTTTAAACTAGCCGTATCATTTTTAGTCAAAATTTCTGCAGTTAAAGGGTATACTATTTGATGCATTGCCCTGGAAGGCACTGAAATTACCGTTGCTATAAAAATAGCTACACTATAATAGGCTACATTTTCAATTTTGATAAATTGATTGATCATTACCTTATCTACCTCTAGCAACACTACAGCTGCGGAGCCTCCTAAAATGATTAAGGCACTATATTGAATTATGGTTTTGGTATTCGCTGGAAACTTGAAACTTAAGACTGGCATTTGTAATGAATAAGCATAGAATTTCATAATGAGCATTCTCAAAATATAAAGAATTACTAAGCTTATTAAAAAAGTATCCACAGAAATCCAATTAAAATAAACCATTATGAGGAGTATGGTAACTCCTATTCGTGTAAATACCTCTTTCAAAAAATTACCGAAAATAGATTTCATATGCACTTTGGCCAAAGCATAAAAGATCTCAAAATAAGCCATTGACATCCCTATGATAAAGATGTACCAAACATAGCCTTTCACTATAGGGTTTTCTTTTGCCAAAAAATTACCAATAGCATCATAAGCTACATAGGAAATTAGAGCAACCGGTAGTATTAAAAATAACGGTAATACCAACATTAAGGTTAAAAACCCATTTTTATGAGTACTATCTTTAAAGCCACTGAAGTATTTCACTAAGGTATTAGGTACCCCAAAAGCTAATAGAGGCATTAGTACTGCTGAAGCAGAGAGAATAACACCAACTAGCCCGTAATATTCATCTGTTAAAAAACGAGTATATAAAAATAACGTATTAACAGCACCTACAGCAAAGCCTAGATAGGTTATTATTGTATTGTTAAGTGACTGTTTAAGTACGATTCCCATTAGATTAGTTCTGCTAATTTTCGGGTAAGTTCCCTCCTACTATACTTATTTATATTTGTTGCTGCTATATTTAAAGATGAAGTTTTATACGCCTCAAACCATTCTAAAAGTAATTTTTTTAGCTTAACATCTTCCGTATAATCGAATGTTTTCCCTGCTTTAGTATCCTCTAAAATAGCTGAAACATCCCAGTTTTTAGGCCCAATGGCTAAGATAGGCCTCTTTGCTGCTAGGTATTCAAAAAGTTTTCCCGGAATAATCCCTTGGGTTTCTTTTGAATTTATTTCCGTCAATAACAGAATTTGAGATTTTTTTTGCGCCTGTAAAGCGGTATTATGAGAAACATAACCCACCAAATCCACATATGGTTTTAAATGGTGAGCGTATATACTTTCTAAGACATCTTCACTAACAACCCCTATTAATTTAAGTTTAAAAACTTTTTTAAAATCAGCATTTGATACTAGCAACTCAGAAAGAATACGCCATAAATTTTCTGGATTTCTTCCAGACAATAAAGATCCTATATGTACCATAGTAAAGGCAGCATCTAACTTAATTTCTTGAATTTGCTGATCATCAAAACCATTGGTGATTACCGAGATTGGTTGCGATGTAAGCGCTTCAAATTCTCTTTTCGTAGTTGGACTTGTGACAACTATTGTATCCGCAATATTCAAAACACGTTTTTCTAAAAATTTATGTTTCTTCTTTGCTGCTCTAGTTAATTTCAATTTTTTATGGTACCCTATAGAGGTCCATGGATCTCTGAAATCTGCCAACCAAGTAATTCCTAATCTTTCTTTTAAGGCCAAACCAATAAGATGTATACTATGCGGAGGTCCTGTGGTAATAATTGTTTCAATGTTTTCTTCTTGAAGTACTTTAGTAATGGACTTCACAGAAGGTTTTATCCAATATTTACGTGCATCAGGAATAAATAAATTCCCTCTAATCCAGAGTAAAATTTTTTCTAAAAAAGATTGATTTTTAGTTTGAATAATTCCCGAACTTATACGCTTTGTTTTTTTACTAGATAAAAAACTAGCCAATTGATAGGGCTCAAAAATAGATTGCTTTATTATTTTGATTCCTTCTGGAATTTCTTTCAAAAAAGCGGCGTCTGTTATTGGGTAATTGGGGTTTTTAGGTATAAATAATACGGGTTCAATATTAAAATCTCTAAGGTACTTCACAAATTTCAACCACCGTTGTACGCCTGGCCCTCCTGCAGGTGGCCAGTAATACGTGATAATTAAAACTTTCTTCATTATTCTTTTTCTTTTTTACGAGGTCTTGAAAAAGTAAAACCTATAGCCGCTAGTACTAGTAAAGCTAGTAACCCCGAACTTAAGACCACAATTGTAGAGCCTTTTTTAATTACTTCAGGCTCAAACTTAAATACAATATTGTGTTTACCCGCAGGTATAACTAATCCTCTTAAAGCATAATCTACACACATATGCGGTTTTATCTGTCCGTCAATATAAGCATTCCAACCTTTTTCATAATACATTTCTGAAAAGACCGCAAAACCTTTATTTGCATTATCAGAAATATAAGAGATTTTATTGGGTTGATATGACTTTAATGTTAGTATAGCCAAGGAATCTTTTTTATACTGGAACTCCGTAATCTCAGGATAGTTCTCGTTATTGATAACGGCGTTATTCTTGGTATCTAAATCTTTTAGTGCTAAAATTTCTTCTGAGCTTGTGCTCACTTTCTCTAAGGTAGAAATAAACCACGCATTACCATTAGCATCAGGATTTTGAGCAGGGAAACTTCCATTTTCATCTTGTTGAATGATATACTTAACATTAAGCATATTCAACACGTTTA
The DNA here is from genome assembly GCF_000186265.1 of Cellulophaga algicola DSM 14237. Lineage (NCBI taxonomy): Bacteria > Pseudomonadati > Bacteroidota > Flavobacteriia > Flavobacteriales > Flavobacteriaceae > Paracellulophaga > Paracellulophaga algicola. Next base: position 3,938,808 of record NC_014934.1, on the reverse strand, counting down.
AATTAACTTTATAAATATAAAAATCAAATAAATCTTGAATTTTTGCAGGCTTAGCAGCATGGTACCCACCAATAGATTGATGGTAGTATGACGTGCTTGCCCCATTCAAACCTTCTGCTGGGTTGTACACTCTAAACACCCCATCATCTTGCTTTATTAATTGATCTACTTCTGTTTTTGGAAACGGCGTAGTCATTGCACGTTGACGTACAAAATCATCATCGTTAACATAACGCTTAGCTACACCCACTAAATCAAAAAGAATCAGAAGGCCTAAAACAAGTACAAAGACATTTTTATTTATTTTCTCTTTAATAAAAAACCAAAGTAAAGTAGCCGCTAGAAAGACAAACAACAGAGAACGTAGCGTATCATTGGTATATACTGCTTCTCTATCTAAACGAATCATGGTCATTAATTCATTCCCATAATTTTTTTCTAAATACGGATCACTAGCACCTTCAAAATGGAATAGACTTTTGGTTAACAGGAGTAATATCCCTACACCAATACTAATAAAAAAACTGATTTTAAGGGCATTGAGTTTTTTAGATTTTTCAACTTTAGCGTCCATTAATGCGTTTAGTGCTAGTATTGCCAGGATTGGCACACACAATTCAAGAATAACTTGGATAGATGAAACAGCCCTAAACTTATCGTATAATGGAAAATAATCTATCATAAAATCTGTAAGGAAACTAAAATTCTTTCCCCAAGAAAGTAATAAAGACATAATAACCCCACCTAATAGCCACCACTTACTATTCGTTTTTACTAAAAATAAGCCTAAGAAAAATAAGAAGAAAAGTATCGCGCCAATATAAGCTGGCGCTGAAGTTCCTGGCTGATCTCCCCAATATAATGGCATTCCTTTACTAAACTCTAAGGCTTGTGAAGGAGAGATATTTCGTTCTATTAAAAAATCATACGCATTAGAATCTTCTCCTAAATCTTCTGAATTTGAACCTCCAAAAAGCCTAGGAACAAATAGATTTAAAGATTCGGTAATACCATAACTGTATTGTGTAATATATTCTTTCCCTAGGCCTCCTGTATCTTCTTTTGGAGAACCATCAGGATTAATCGTTAAACTACTTTTACCTCGTGTACTCCAATCAGCATACTCCTTAGTAGCCATTAAACTAGTTGCATTAGTAGCAATACCCAACAAAACGGCTATTAATAAAACACCTACCGATGTAAATAAATGTTTCAATTCTTTCTTTCGGATAGCAGCTATTAAATAAACAATGCCTAGTATTAAAACTAAAAGCATAAAATAATAGGTCATTTGATAGTGATTCGCATTTATTTCAAGTGCCATAGCAATAGCTGTTAAAATAAATCCCCAAACATATTGTTTTCGAAAAACTAAAATAATACCTCCTAAAAGCATTGGTAAATAAGCAATAGCATGTGCTTTTGCATTGTGCCCTACACCCAAAATTATAATCAAATATGTAGAAAAACCAAAAGCCAGAGCGCCTAAAACAGCTAGCCTGTAATCTACTTTCAAACAACAAAGTAAGATATAAAAACCTAATAGATATAGAAATAAATAATCTGCAGGACGTGGTAAAAAGCGCAATGCTAAATCTACCTTTTTCACAAAATTATAGGGATAATGTGCTCCTAGTTGATAGGTTGGCATTCCGCCAAACGCACTGTTGGTCCAATAAGGTTCTTCCCCGGTTTGCGCTTTAAAATCAGTTTGCTCTTTAGCCATCCCCGTATACTGGGCAATATCTGACTGAAAAATAACTTTACCTTGTAAAACTGGTGTGAAAAAAGCTATTGCTGCGAAAATAAAAATGGCAATAGCAAAAAAATGAATTAAAAAAGCCCTAAGATTACTTTTCATTTATAATTCTGTTTTCTAAAAAATAGATAGCTAAAACCAAAGACTTAAAATCCTCGAGCTTCTCTTCTATATTTTGATTGGTGGTTAAAAAAAGGAAAATTAATCAATTTCTTCAAAATCTATATATTCTCCAACTTTTTTTGAAGAATTAGATTTTTTAATCGTGTTGTCGTCTATAATCACATCACCTTGTTTGGTGTTATTTTGCGGTGACTGTTGCGTGTTAAAACCCTCAAACTTTTCTCTGAAATGTTGTTCCGCTTTTTTACCCGCATAACCCAATATTTTAGGCGCAAATAATTTTATTAATATTTTAAATAAATAATATACTAATAGTATGATTAATATCGTTTTTAAGAAAGCCATATTGTTCAAATAATTAATATCAAAAATACAATTATCAATCCGCATTATGGCGATGAAAATCTTAAAATATTAATAAAACCGTTGCATACAGTACGTCACAGAACTATATATCATGAAATATTTTCTACTAATAACTATTTTTCTTTACTCCATAATAGCATCATCACAATACACAGATGTGATTAATTCTAACCGTCCTGGACAATCTGTTAGCGCTTATGCCGTTGGCAAAAATGTAATTCAGGCTGAGTTTGGTATTGGTTACGAACAACAAGACCATGTGTTATTAAGTTCTGATTCTAATATTTTAAGTACAGAACTAGCCCTTCGCTATGGTCTTTTATTTGAAAAATTAGAGCTTATTTATGAGGGTACTTATCAAAAAGAAGAGATTACCTATTCTAATTCTTCTCCTGATCAATCCATAACAGATTTTTCTAGAAACAGATTGGGATTAAAATATTTGATCTATGATCCGTTCAAAAACCCAGAACGCAATAAGCCAAATTTAATGAGCTGGAAAGCGAACCATAAATTTCAATGGCGCAATTTACTTCCTGCAGTATCTCTTTATGCAGGGGCTACGTTTAATTTAGGGGATAACCCCTATTATATTGGCGATGGTACTGTTACACCACGTGTAATGCTTGCTACGCAAAGTAAAATTTCTCCAAGAGTTGTTTTTATATCTAACATTGCATACGATAGAATTGGTTCTGAATTTCCTGAATGGAGTTATATTGTATCTCTTACTCATGCTTTTAGAAACCCTAAATGGAGTATTTTCTTAGAACAACAAGGAATTAAGAGCGATCGCTATGCAGATGCTTTATACAGAACAGGTATTGCTCATTTATTCTCTAAAAATTTACAAGCAGACATTACTTTCGGAGGAAGCTTTAAAGACACTCCTACCCGTATGTTTGGCACCCTTGGGCTTTCCTATCGCTTAGACAAACACCAAGATAAGATTATACCAATTGACGAGCAAAAAGGAGGCGAAAATGGACAGATTGGCAAAAAAGACATGAAAAAGAAAGCCAAAGAGTCTAAAAAAGAAGGTGGTGCAGAAGATGTAGATTTGGGGCCAACAAAAAAACAATTTAAAAAACTTAAGAAAGCAGAAAAGAAAAAGAAAAAAGGAGAGAATGGCGCTATTGATTTCTAGTTACCTCTTTTTTTTAAAATTGAAAATTATAAAACATTAACTTCCTTTCTTGCTTTAAGATGTTGATAAATAGTGCTAATATTGATACTTCTAAAAAGCACAGATGATTACAGTTTCAGAAGTAAAGTTAAAAGCAGATATTAAAAAGTTTGTAAAATTTCCTTTTACCCTATATAAAGATTCTCCATATTGGGTTCCTCCCATCATTGCCGATGAAATGGACTCCTTTGACAAAGACAAAAACCCTGCCTTTAAAGACGCGGACGCTACTTTATTTCTTGCCTATAGGGGCAATGAAATAGTAGGCCGCATAGTCGCAATTGTTAATTGGATTGAGATTAAACAGCAGAAAGTTTCTAAAATGCGTTTTGGCTGGTTTGATTTTATTGATGATCTTGAAGTTTCCAAAGCCTTAATTGAAAAGGTAAAAGAAATTGGAAAGAAGAACAACCTTGAGTACATGGAAGGTCCCGTTGGCTTTTCGAACTTAGATAAAGTAGGTGTACTTACGGAAGGTTTTGAAGAAATTGGAACTATGATTACCTGGTACAACCACGCCTATTATGTAAACCACTACGAAAACTTAGGTTTCGCAAAAGAAAAGGAATACATGGAAAACAGATTTCCATTTGCTAATGCTGATCCTAAATTTTATGCGAAAGCAAATGAATTAATTAAAAAACGATACAATTTACGCCCTATAAATTTCACAAAAACAAAGGATGTAATGCCTATGGCTGATAAAATGTTCGATTTATTTAATGAATCCTACGCCTCACTATCCTCTTTTGTGCCCATTACAGAAATACAAAAAGCCTATTTTAAGAAAAAATACATTAGCTTTATTAATCCTGAATATATAAAATTTGTAGTAGATAAGGATGATAAACTTGTTGCGTTTAGCATTGTAATGCCTTCATTTTCGGAAGCACTACAAAAATCTAAAGGAAAATTATTTCCAACAGGTATTTTTCATTTACTAAAAGCAAAAAAACAAAGTAAAGAGGTCATCTTTTATTTAATAGGTGTGCATCCTGACTACCAAAACAAAGGTGTTACTGCTATTATATTTAATGAATATTATGAAACTTTTACTGCTAGAGGTATTCTAAGCTGTGTACGAACACCTGAGTTAGAAGAAAATATTGCCATAAAACAATTATGGAAAAATTTTGATCCTGAAATTTATAAACGCAGAAGAACGTACCGAAAAAATTTATAAGCTTTTGGTTATAGAATAAAAAAAATCCCGAGATGTAATTAAATTACACTCGGGATTTTTATATGTTATAGTAGTCCTTCTTACTCACCCATAGCGGCAGCTACGGCAGCAGAAAGTCTTTTGTAAGTTCCGTTCTCTAAACGCTCTCTAATTGCAGAGAAAGCCTCTAAAGTAACTGCAACATCCTCTAAAGTATGGGTCGCTGTAGGAATCATACGAAGTAATATTAATCCTTTTGGAATTACTGGATACACAACGATAGAACAAAAGATACCATGATTCTCACGTAAATCTTTTACTAAAGCCATTGCCTCAGGAATACTTCCGTTTAAATATACAGGAGTTACACAACTTGTTGTTGTTCCAATATCAAAACCACGTTCTTTAAGTCCGCCTTGCAATGCATTTACGTTTTCCCATAACTTATTTTTAAGTTGTGGCATCGTACGTAACATATCTAAACGTTTTAATGCTCCTTTCACGTAAATCATAGGTAATGACTTCGCAAACATTTGAGAACGCAAGTTGTATTTTAAATAATCTATAATTCCTTTATCAGCAGCTAAAAATGCACCGATACCGGCCATAGATTTTGCGAAAGTTGCAAAATAAACATCAATTCCGTCTTGAACACCTTGCTCCTCACCTGCTCCAGCACCAGTTTTACCTAAGGTACCAAAACCATGTGCGTCATCTACAAGTAGTCTAAAATTGTATTTTTCTTTTAAAGCGACAATCTCTTTTAACCTACCTTGTTCACCACGCATACCAAAAACACCTTCAGTAATCACAAGGATACCGCCACCTGTTTGGTCTGCCATTTTAACGGCACGTTCAAGATTTTTCTCTAAGCTCTCAATATCATTATGCTTAAAAGTGAAACGCTTACCCATATGTAAACGAACACCATCTATTATACAAGCATGAGAATCTACATCGTAAACAATAATATCATCTTTACCAACCAACGCGTCTATAGCAGACATGATACCTTGGTATCCGAAGTTTAAAAGATAAGCGGTTTCCTTGCTAACGAAAGTAGCTAGTTCTTGCTCTAATTGTTCATGAAAATCGGTATGACCACTCATCATACGCGCACCCATAGGGTATGCAGCTCCATATTCTGCTGCTGTTTCTCCGTCAACTTTTTTAATTTCCGGTAAATTAGCAAGACCTAAATAATCGTTAATGCTCCACGTTAGAACTTCCTTTCCTCGGAATTTCATACGATTAGAGATAGGTCCTTCAAGTTTTGGGAATACAAAATAACCTTCAGCTTGCGATGCCCATTTCCCTAATGGTCCTTTATTCTCGATTATTCTTTCAAATAAATCTCTCATTCTAAATTAAATTGAATTTACCGCAAAAGTAAAGATTTTTAGTATGTTTTCATAAAATATAGATACAAAAAAAAGCAATGATTCAAATGAACCATTGCTTTAAATTAATATTATTAAATTATCTTATTTTATATACTGTACTTCTGGTATCTTATCTGTAGATATTGCATTTGAAAAACCTTGATCAGCCATCCATTTATCACTATATACTTTACTCATATAACGAGAGCCATGATCAGGAAAAATAACCACTACATTACTATTTTCATCAAACTCACCTTCAGCATCTAATTGTTTAATGGCCTGTAAAGCTGCACCACTGGTATACCCAACAAACATACCTTCTTTTCTAGATATTTCACGTGCAGAATGTGCACTCTCTTCATCAGTTACTTTTATAAACTTATCAATTACATCAAAGTCAATAGAATCTGGAATTAAATTTTTACCTAAACCTTCAATTCGGTATGGGTAAATTTCTTTACTATCAAATTCTCTTGTCTCGTGGTATTTCTTTAAAACAGAACCATAAGCATCCACAGCTATAATTTTAACATTAGGATTCTGTTCTTTTAAATAGGCTGCTGTTCCAGAGATTGTTCCTCCAGTACCACTACATGCTACTAAATGCGTAATCTGCCCGTTTGTTTGCTTCCAAATTTCTGGACCGGTAGACCTGTAATGCGCTTCCGTATTTAATTTGTTGAAATACTGATTAATGTAAATACTATCTTTAGTTTCTTCGTGTAAACGTTTCGCTACCTGATAATAAGATCTAGGATCTTCAGGAGCTACATGTGCAGGACAAACATAAACCTCAGCCCCCATAGAGCGTAACATGTCTATTTTATCTAGTGAAGATTTTGAACTAACCGCTAAGATACATTTATAGCCTTTTATAATACTAACCATTGCAATACTAAAACCCGTATTACCAGAGGTTGTTTCAATGATTGTACTACCAGGCTTAAGTAAACCTTTATGTTCTGCTTCTTCTATAATGAAGTTAGCAATTCTATCTTTTGAGGAGTGGCCTGGGTTAAAAGCTTCTACTTTAGCGTAAAAATTACCAGTAAATGATTCTGCTACTCTATTTAATTTAACTAAAGGTGTGTTACCTATTAGTTCCAAAACGTTATTATGAGCGTTTATCTTATTTTCCATTTGTTGGATCTAAGTTATACAACTATTGTCAGGTTGTTTTTTATGATATATACATAACAATAAGCTACAAATTTATTGAATTTTTTTCATTAATCGATTTTCTTTTCCAAATCAATTAAAAAAGCGTATTCTTTAGCAACTTCTTTTAAGGCTTCAAACCGTCCAGATGCACCTCCATGACCCGCATCCATATTAATATCAAAAAGTAATACATTAGTATCTTTTTTCATATCTCTTAATTTAGCTACCCATTTTGCTGGTTCCCAATATTGCACTTGAGAATCGTGCAACCCCGTAGTGATCAGCATATTTGGATATTTTATTTCTTGTACATTATCATAAGGAGAATAGGATTTCATATAGTCATAATATTCCTTTTCATTTGGATTACCCCATTCATCATACTCCCCTGTCGTTAAAGGTATGGTATCATCTAACATTGTAGTTACAACATCTACAAAAGGTACTGCAGCAATAACGCCATGATACAAATTTGGTTCCATATTAACGATTCCTCCCATAAGTAAGCCACCTGCAGAACCGCCTTCTGCGTATAAATGTTCTGGACTGGTGTATTGGTTTGCTATTAAGAACTTAGAACAATCTATAAAATCTGTAAATGAATTTTGTTTTTTTAAAAGTTTACCCTCATCATACCATTGCCTTCCTAAATATTCGCTTCCACGAACATGCGCTATCACATAAATAAAGCCACGGTCTAATAAACTTAATCTAACCGTAGAGAAATTTGGATCTAAGGTATACCCATAAGAACCATAGCCATATTGTAGTAAAGGACTAGAGCCATCTAGCTTAGTGTCTTTATGATAAACAACAGACATTGGTATTTTTACACCGTCTCTTGCTGTTGCCCAAATTCTTTCTGAGGTGTAATTTTCTTTTTGAAATTTACCTCCTAATACTTCTTGTTCTTTTTTAACATCCTTTTCTTTAGTCTTCATGTTAAAATCGATAACAGAACTTGGCGTGGTAAGTGAATTATACCCATACCGAAGTATTTCTGTATCAAAATCTGGATTAGTACTTACATACGCAGTATAGGTTTCATCATTAAAGGGTAAAAAATAACTCTCTTCAGAATCCCAACGAACAATCTTTATTTTAGCTAATCCGTTTTCTCGTTCAGAAATTACATAAAATTCTTTAAATATTTCAATATCTTCTAAAAGCACATCACTCCTGTGTGCAATAAAATCTTCCCAATTTTCTGAGCTGGTCTTAGTATCCGACGTTTTCATTAATTTGAAATTCGTTGCGTCATCTTTATTCGTCAGAATATAAAAATCATCTTTATAATGTGCTAATGAATATTCAACTCCCCGTTCTCTTTTAGAAAAAATAGTAAAATCACTATTCGGAGCGTCAGATTTTATATACCTATATTCTGAAGTAAGCGTACTTGTTGATCCAATAATAATATATTTTTTTGATTTTGTTTTATAGACAAAACAGTCGTAAGTTTCATCTTCTTCATGGTAAACCATTACATCATCGACAGTTGGTGTACCTAAAACATGCTTATAAATTTTATCAGAGCGTAAGGTTATCGGATCTTTCTTAGAATAGAAAAACGTTTTATTGTCATTTGCCCAAACCGCCCCTCCTGTAGTTTTTTCAATGACATCATCATAGATTTCTCCTGTATTTAAGTTTTTAATCTTTAAAGTGTATTCTCTTCTAGACACATCATCAACTCCAAAAACTGCTAATTCATTATTAGGACTAACCGCAATACCACCCAATTTAAAATAGTCTAAACCTTCTGCCATAACATTGCAATCAAACAATTCTATCGCTTCCGCATTGTTAGTATCTGTCTTTCTAGAATAAATAGGATATTCTTTTCCTATTTCATAACGGGTTGAATACCAATATCCATTTTGCTTGTAAGGTACAGAAGAATCATCTTCTTTTATTCTAGATTTCATTTCGTCAAACAAAGAATTCTGAAAAGAAACCGTATGCGCCATCATTTTTTCATAGTAGGCTTTTTCTTCATTTAAATAATCAATAACCTCCTTATCTTCTCTATCATTTAACCAATAATAATTATCAATTCGTGTATCTCCGTGAATCTCTAATGATTTCGGCATCTTTTTTGCAACAGGTACGGTATTTTGAGACATAATTTTTTTATCACTTTTACAAGAAGCAGCAAAACTAATACTTAAAAGAAAAATAAACGCTTTTTTTAGGGTACATCTCATCGTATGGAAAAATTTAACACCACAATTTATTACTTTTGAAGATTAAATACTAATACAACGACTATGTTTGGAGATATGATGGGCATGATGGGTAAGCTAAAAGAAACCCAAGAAAAAATTAAAGTGGCCAAAGAAAGAATGCATACTATACTAGTAGATGAAAAATCTTCTGATGGAAAACTTAAGGTTACCTTAAATGCGAATAGGGTTATTAAAGAAATTTCTATTGATGACGAATTATTAGCCGACAAGGAACAACTGGAAGATTACCTTATACTAGTACTAAATAAAGCTATTGAAAAAGCTACCAATGTAAATGAAGCAGAACTTTCTGCCGTTGCGAAAGACGGAATGCCCAATATTCCTGGAATGGATTCGTTATTTAAATAATTAAACATAAACCAATGAAGAAGTTACTGATTGCGCTTTTATTCCCTGTACTACTTTGTGCTCAAGGGGATTTAAAAGAGAAAAAAACAAATTGGCTTACAGATTACAAAACGGCTGTTAAAAAAGCAGAAAAAGAAGATAAAAATATACTTGTCTTTTTTACAGGTAGTGATTGGTGCCCACCATGTATCGCCTTGAAGAAAGACTTTTTTGAAACTCCTTCTTTTGATGAATATGCTAAAGAATATATTTTATTATATGTAGATATCCCTAGAAATAGAGATTTATTGAGTGCAGATCAATTAGCCCAAAATAAAGAATTAGCCTCTAAATATAACAAAAGAGGAAGTGTTCCTATGCTAAAGGTTATTAATGAAAACGGAAAGGAATTAGGCGCTATGTCAGGATATAGCATGAATGGTGAAATACAGTACCACACTAAATTTTTAGATAAATACTATAAATAAAGTAGGTATTCAATAACTAAAAAACCTGTAAAAGCCGCATTTTAGAAATCTAAAATGCGGCTTTTACCATTTATATAGGTTCTATTAGATTACTTATAAGTGCTCCTTTGTACTTACAAGTAAAACCTACTAGCCCTAAAAAACTAATACTTCTCTTCTTTATTCGCATAAAACTTAAATAGTAATCATTAAATTACCATTAGCTATAGGACTAATACACCTAAATACTAGAGCTTAAAAGAATTACATTGCTCCACTTACCTTAAAACTATCAAAGAAAACTAAGGGAGAGGCCCATTATTTTAATCACTAACAGTACTCGTTTAATTTCTAAAGGTCAGCGCAAACATATAGCTACTAAAAAAGCCCCCTGAGAACAGAGGGCTTTTAGTAACTTACTTATTAGTATGAGTAAAAACTTAGTTATTGATTAATCTAAACTGAGTTCTTCTGTTTGCAGCGTGCTCTCTTGCAGTACAAGAAACACCATCTTTACATCTATTTAATAATTTAGTTTCGCCGTATCCATTAGCAACTAAAAGACTTGAATTAACTCCTTTAGAGATAAGGTAATCTGCAACAGCTTTTGCTCTTCTTTCAGAAAGATCTTGATTAGAAGAAGAAGCTCCTTGAGAATCTGTATGAGAAGCTAATTCAACTTTAACTCCAGGATTTTGAGCTAATACAGGCATTAATCTGTTATCTATAATACTTTTAGCTTCAGAAGTTAAAGTAGCGCTTCCAGAATTCCAGTTTATTGGTAAAGCTTGGTATTCTACTAAAGAACATTCAACTTCTTTCCAGCTTGTTAAACCACCTTTTTCCTTTAAAACTTCTTTAGAAACAGTTTTTGTTACTGCAGGAATAGTTTCTTCTACGGTATAAGCATCTTTATCAATAATTGTTTTCGTAATGTTTTTATATTCCGCAGGAATAATTTCTTCAATTACTTTTGCTTGCTCTAAAAGAACTCTTTTAGTATAGCTAGCATCTTTTGATCCTATTGGTGTTTTACTAACACTGGCAGGTGTAGACAATACTGTAGTAGATACCGTAGTAAATTCTGCAGGATATCCTTTGTAACACCAATATCTACAATCATCAGGATTACCAGAAGAACAATCAGGAGCAGCAGCACCAAGTTCCCATTGTGCGTAAGCTGGCTTAATTTCAATTGTTTCAGATCCTGTTGTAAAAGATGCAGGAGAAATACTTAAGGTATTACCACCTTGCTTAGAAGTATAACTGATTGTTTCTGTACCCCATTTTTCAGGAACAACCGTTAATTTTTTTCCAGAGGATTTAATCTCTACGTTTTCTGTTACAGTTTTAAAAGTTGCTGGAACAGTTTTTAAAACTGAATAAGCAGGCTTTAATGTAATTGTCACCGTTTCATTTACGTAAACATCTGGTGTTGTACAACGTACATAACATTTACCTGGTTCTGGATTAGAAGGTAAATCTTGTGCCATCGAAAAAGATGCAGTAAAAACTGACAATAAAAATAAAATTTTTCTCATTTTAAAATGTGTTTTGTTATGTTAATATTTAGTACTGCAAATATATTCTCTTTGAATCAAAATCTATTTGTTAAAGAAAACTAAAAGGAATTTATCGTCAAAATACACATTTTATCGCCAAAACGCACTACTAAACATAAATTACTGTATTTTCCTACAAAATAAAGCTTAGTATTTTACTGTTTTTTTCGTATTTTGAGGAAAAAAGGATAGGATATGATTAAATATTTCACCGATAAATCTGGTAATCACGCGTTTAAATTGGAAAGTACTAATGGGAATACGCTACTAGAAAGTATTCCCTACACTAACAAGAATGATTTAGAGCAGGTTGCAGCAACCTTAAATATATTAGTTACCAAACCATTGTTATTTGAACGAAAGACAAACTATAAAGGCGAGTTTTTATTTATGCTAAAGGATGACCAAGGCAAAGTTGTAGGAAATTCTATATTATACACCTCAGAGGCCGGAATGGAAAATGGTATTAAGAACCTTAGAAACATCGTAGCCCCTAATACCACTTCAAAACCGTAAACTATATTTTTTTTAAGATGGATAAAAATGCCACATGCATTTCATCTGTATAATCTAAATGGGTTACGATTCTTAATTTACCTTGGCCCATACCTATTATAAATACATTATTTGCTGCCAATTTTTCTAAGAAATTTTCTGTACTTACTAGTGTTTCGTTAATTTCAAATATAATAATATTGGTTTCAATAGGTTCTACCTTCTTGATAAATAGTAGTTGCCGCAATACCTTCCCGATTTCTTGGGCTTTATTATGATCTTCAGCCAATCTATCTACATGATGCTCTAAAGCATACGATGCAGCCGCTGCCAAATATCCAGCCTGACGCATACCTCCTCCCAAAATCTTACGAACCCGGATTGCTTTTTGCATTATTTCTTTGTTTCCTACTAATACAGAACCTACAGGACAACCAAGCCCTTTACTGAAGCAAACACTTATGGTGTCAAAGAGCTCACCGTATTGTTGTGGTGTTTCATTTTTAGCCAGCATAGCGTTCCATAAGCGTGCGCCATCTAAATGGTATCCTAAACGATTTGACTTACAAACCGTTTGTATTTTTTTAAGCTCTTCAAAATCCCAACAAGCGCCACCCCCTTTATTGGTAGTATTCTCTATACTTACTAAAGTGGTTAAAGGACTGTGGTAAAAATCTGGTGGGTTTATAGCTTCTTCAACCTGTTTGGCTGTCATCATTCCTCTTTCTCCATCCACTAATTTGCAAGAAACACCACTATTAAAACTTATTCCGCCTCCTTCATAATTATAAACATGAGCATATTTATCACAGATTAATTGATCTGCTGGTTGCGTATGTAATTTTATAGCTGCTTGGTTCGCCATAGTTCCGCTAGGAAAAAATAACGCAACGTCTTTATGAAACAACTCTGCTACTTTTTTCTCTAAAGCGTTTACCGATGGGTCTTCTTTAAATACATCATCTCCCACCTCTGCTGCAAACATCGCTTTTAGCATTCCTGGAGTTGGCTTTGTTACTGTATCACTAATTAAATTTATTTTCATTTATTATATAATAGTAGATTGATGCATTAAACTTATCGCATTAAAGTCAATTTCTTGAATTTAAAAGCTTCTTTCTTTTAATACCTATTTAATAACAAGCCATTCCAATAGGAGAACCGTCAGGGATTTCTGCTACCGGTATACCCTTGAATATTTCTGGATGTTCTTGAAATTGTATAATCCTATTCGCTATTTCAAAAGAAAAAGCATCAGAACCTTTCTCATATCTACGTTTCAGATCATTCAATTTTAAACGTGCAATAGCATTTACTTGGCCATGAACTTCATGATTAGCAGCTAAATTCATCAAATAATACAAAACACGGTAGTTAATTGCTTTTTGAACTTCGGTTAGATATGCATCGCTATTGGTTGTATTAAAAGTAGCATTAATTACTTGGCCTAACACGTCTTCTAACCCTAAATTTTTATCATCTAAACTTTTTTGTTCTATTAATTTCGACGCTCTTTCTGGGTGCAAAAGAAACTCTAGAGTAAGATCTGCTGCAGTTTCTGCTGCAGAAATAGGATCAAAAGCAATACCTGTTTTACTTTTAAAAGACTCTCTAGATCTTGAATTCCCAAAAGCTCTAGGAGGAAATAAACTTAGCTTCTCTTTCGGTATAGCTATAACTTCTGCGTCTAAAGTTTTAAGCACAATTTTTAAAGCCTCTTTCTGAATCTTACTATCTAAGGTTTCTACTACCATTTGTTGGTCTCCTTTAAGAGCATAGTTAAAATCTATTCCTCCAATTTGTTTTGCTGCAGCTTCTACTTGATATCTGTGAAAAAAGTACAGTGGCACAAAAACATCTTCTAAGGTGGAATATGTTTCTCCTCTTTTTATATTATCCACAGAAAAATTATCAATAGCTAAGGCCCTAACTTTTAATACTTTTTCTAACTCTTCACTCGCATTAGCACCATTATCCCATAAATGGCTCAAGCCATTTGTAATACCTTTTGGTCTAGAATCTTGATCCGTAATATATCTTAAACCTTTTTCTTGTGCATCTTTCAGGATTGTATTTAATTCTTTATGTTCATTCTTATCTTTTGTAAAATCTGAATACGAATACGCCACCGTCACTTTATCCCATGCTCCAATCCCTTTTGCATACGCCTCGGAAAAATCAATTTTTCTACGTTTTATACTAAATTGAGGGTGAGGATAGTCCATTACTGATGCGTTATTATTTGCACTAGCCGCAAAATTATGTGCAAATCCTAAGGTATGACCAATTTCATGCGCAGAGAGCTGTCGTATTCTTGCTAAAGCTAGTTCTAGCATAGGTTCATAATTATCATCACGCTCTTCAAAGGGTTTATCCATTAAGGCTTGTGCTATTAAGAAATCTTGTCTAATACGCAAGCTACCTAAGCTCACATGGCCTTTAATTATTTCACCCGTCCTAGGGTCTGTAATACTACTCCCATAACTCCACCCTCTTGTTGAGCGGTGCACCCATTGAATAACATTATACCGAGAATCTAACGGATCTGCATCTGCAGGTAACATTTTTAATTGAAATGCATCTTTATAGCCAATTGCTTCAAAGGCTTGATTCCACCATTTACCTCCTTCAAGCAAAGCACTTCTTACAGGCTCAGGCGTACCATTATCTAAATAATACACAATAGGCACAATAGCTTCACTAATGGCAGCTTGTGGGTCTTTCTTTTCTAACCGATGTCTTCTAATAAATTGTTTTAAAGTAGATTCTTGTATTGGTGTAGCATAATCATAATAAGTAAAAGGATACGAACCACTTCGAGGGTCATATATCCTCTTCTTAAAATTAGCATCTGGTAATTCAACAAAAGAGTGATGCTGAGCTACAGTGATTAAACTAGGATTAGGAGCCACAGATCTTAATTCTACTCCTTTGTCATCTCCTTTAAAGGTTAAGATAACATCTAATTCTATATTTTTAGGAAAGGCTTTAGTACGTTCTAAATTAAAAGCACTTTTAGAAGTATCCAAACTAAAAGACCCTTGTTTTGCTTGTTGCAGTCTGTTTGCAACACCATGAGTATCTTGCATTAGAAAGTCGGTTATATCAATTATATATCTCCCATTCTTTTCTTCTTCAATTTTAAATCCAAACAAAACAGCTGTAGCAAAAGCTTGCGCTACGGACTTCTTCTCTAAAACATTATCTGTTAAAGCTCTATATTTTAAGTTAGGTTGAATAAGTAATAATTTATTACCTACTTTTTTAAAATAGACCACTTGTTCATTCCCTAATTGGCCACGGTCTAAACCAATATCATTACTACCAATACCATTACTCAATGCGTACACATAAAGAAATTCTTTATCTAATTCATTTACAGCGATATAGACTTTATCATTTTGGTCATCATAAAAGAAGTCAAATAATCCATTAAATTTCTGAAAACTAGCACTCTTTTTGGAGAACTGGGCTGTAGCGGTTAACGCTATACATAAAAGTAAAAATAATGGTATTTTCTGTGGTCTCATTTTCAATATTTTTAGATCTTAAAATTATAAAAAAACAATGGACTTAGTTCTAAATGTGCTATAAAGGCAACAAAAAACCAAATCATCAAAATTCACAGTAAATTATTATGCAAAATATTAAATCATAGTCCGATTATTGCTTAATTATAGCTAATAAAGTCTATAAAAACCAGTAATTTAACTCAAACACTATTTATATGACAAATATTGAAAATAAAATATTTTCATCTTACGAGAGAGATTCTGAGTTGTATGATGAAATTTTTGATGCTGAGGGAAAAATTAAAGAAGTTTATCAAAAACTATTTTCCCTTTATGGTGAGCAATCAATTGACGATTATGTGAAACTAAACACCAAGGCAAAAGCTTCCTTTTTTAATCAAGGAATTACATTCCAAGTCTATGGTGATAAAGAAACTAAGGAGAAAATATTCCCTTTTGATCTTTTTCCTCGAATAATAGACGCTACAGAATGGGACATTATTGAAAAAGGATCCATACAAAGAAGTAAGGCTTTAAATCTATTTCTTTGGGACATTTACCATGATAAAAATATTATTCGTGATGGTATTGTCCCGATGGATCTAATAAGTTCTTCTGCTAATTACTTAGAACAAATGAATGGGATAGATCCTCCCGGGGGTATTTACAATCATATTTCTGGTATTGATGTCATAAAACATAATGATGGTAAATATTATGTTTTAGAAGATAATATTCGTTGTCCATCTGGCGTAAGCTATGTAATCTGCAATAGAACAGCTTTAAAACGTGCACTCTTTGGTGTCTTTAACCATTACCAAACCTATTCTGTCACGAATTATGCAGAAAACCTTTTAGACCTTTTAGAAAGTGTAAAGCCTCAGGGCGTAGACATTCCTAATTGCGTAGTCATTACACCTGGGATGTACAATTCTGCCTTTTACGAACATTCCTATTTAGCTAAAACAATGGGTGTTGAACTTGTAGAAGGTCGAGATTTATTTGTTGAAAATGATTTTGTATACATGAAAACTATAAAAGGACCTTTAAAAGTAGATATTATCTATAGAAGAATTGATGACCAGTATATAGATCCTTTAGAATTTAAGGCAGACTCTGCCATTGGTGTTCCTGGATTATTTGCCGCATACAAAAAAGGAAATGTAACCCTAGCAAATGCACCCGGTACAGGAGTTGCAGATGATAAGGCTGTTTATACGTACATGCCGCAAATTATTAAATATTACTTAGACGAAGAGCCTATATTAAGTAACGTACATACGTACCATTGTTCAAGACCTGAAGAGTTAAAGTATGTTTTAGAAAATATTGGAAACTTAGTCATTAAACCTGTTGATGAAGCTGGGGGTTATGGCATATCTATAGGAAACAGACTTAGTAAAGAAGAAATAGAAGTTGTAAAAGCAGAAATCTTAGCCAGTCCAAGAAAATATGTAGCGCAACCTATAATGTCTTTATCTGTACATCCTACCTATATTGATGATTCTGAGAAATTTGAACAACGCCATGTAGATCTAAGAACATTTACGGTCTTGGGCAAAGACAAAGAGTTTGTACTTAAAGGCGGTTTAACACGCGTAGCACTACAAAAAGGAAATTTAATTGTTAATTCATCTCAAGGCGGTGGTTCTAAAGACACTTGGGTACTAAAATCTATATAATATATGCTAGCAAGAGTTGCAAATAATCTATTCTGGATGGGTCGTTATATTGAACGTTCAGAACATATCGCTCGGTATTTAAACGTCAATTACTTTTCATCCTTAGATGCACCTAATCAACTTTCACAATCAAGACAATTTGTATTGCGGTCCATGCTTTTTATGGTTGGAGACCCTGAGGAAGACGATAGTAAAATTCTTAATGAACAAAATGTTTTATTTAAAATAGGCTTAGATCACCAAACCCATTATTCCATTATTAATAATATTAAGTCCGCACGTGAAAATGCCAATAGTGCCAGGGATTTAATCTCTACAGAGTTGTACGAGGCAATTAATAAGTTTTATCATTTTACATTAAATTATAATTCAGACGTATTTGTAAAAAATGGCTTGCATGATTTTACACTACATGTAACAGAAATGACTGATATCTTAAGAGGTAAAATTAGAGGCACCCTACTCCACGACCCTGTGTATGCCATTATCATGTTAGGCATAAATATGGAACGTGCCACACAAGTAATTAGAATTATAAATTCTAAAAACAAAGATGCTCTAAATTCTCAGGGAAGTTATGGCGATAAATTTAGTAAAAGCTTTGAATGGACTACCTTATTAAAATGTGCAGAATCATATGATATGATGAGAAGACATTACAAGAAAGCGCCAACAAGTATTTCTACTTTAGAATTTTTAATTTTAAATCCTAATTGTCCGCGTTCTATAATGAATAGTTTAAACCAAGTTTACTACCATATTAAGGTCTTGGACACCACCACAAATTACAACAAAAATTCAACAGCATTCTTAATTGGAAAAGTAAGATCAGAAATTCAATACAAGCATATTGAAGAGATAGAATGCAATATTCAAGAGTTTATAGAGAATATCTTGATTAATCTAACAGAAATAAGTTTAAAAATGGAAAAAGAATTCTTTAACTACTAGACTATTTCTAACACATAGAATTAATAGCAATTTTTTAAAATTATGTCATTAGCATATAGTATCCTATATAGCACTACAAACACCTATGAAAATTTGGTGCATAGTGCTTTTTGGCAATTTCTAATTATCCCAGAAACTAATGACAATCAAGAATTCATTGAAATTAAATTTAAAAACTCTTTGGGTACACCTAATGAAGTTTCTATAAATGGTTATGGTTTTGAAACCATACGCGTAAATCCTAAAAAATCCTTTAATGAGATTGAATTTACAGCAAACTTTAAACTAATTAAAAAGGATATAAATCCATTCGATTTTCAAATTTTCACATCTATTGAACAAGATTATGAAAAACTAAATTCTCTAGATTTTAAAATAGACTTCAATCGGTTTTTAAGGAGTACTCATTTCACTTCTTTACCCAAAAGTAAAGAAGCTATTTTTTCTTTTGATGTAGCAAAATCTATTTTTGAAAATGTACAAGACTTAAATAGTTTTACCTACGAGCACCTCTACTTTAAAGTTAATGTAACCAATGTAGAGACTACTTTAAATAACATTATCATGAATAGGCATGGTGTTTGTCAAGATTTTACACACCTATTCTGTGCTATTGCTAGAGCGAACAAAGTACCCGCTCGCTATGTATCTGGGTACTTACATCAAGGAAATGGCTATTTCGGAGATTCTCAAATGCATGCTTGGGCAGAAGTATATATTCTTAATATTGGTTGGGTGGGCTTTGACCCTACCAACAATTTATTAGTTGGTACTAACCATATTAAGGTCTGTCATGGTAAAGACTACCAAGACTGTTCTCCTTTAAAAGGCATCGTATATACCCAAGGTCAAAACAGAACACATTATTCTGTACAAGTTAGTAGTCAGCAGCAGTAAATTATCTTTTTTATGATTAGAAGAGTTTTCAAGTAAAAAGAAACTTATTTTTGCTTCAAATTGAATAGCATGATAATTACTACAGACCTATACAAAGGTCTTTTAGATCGCCTTGGTGCGTTGAGGAGGTATCTTTGACGTTGATGCCAAGCTTATAGAAATAGAGAATGAACAAGAAAAAACATTAGCACCAGACTTTTGGGACAATCCTCAAAAGGCTCAGGAGCACATGAAGTATATTCAATCTAAAAAAAAGTGGGTTGATGACTATAAAACATCCGAAACCTTAGCTAATGACCTGGAAGTTCTTATTGAGTTTCAAAAAGAAGGTGCTATTACCGAGGAAGAA
This sequence comes from Cellulophaga algicola DSM 14237, assembly GCF_000186265.1. Lineage (NCBI taxonomy): Bacteria > Pseudomonadati > Bacteroidota > Flavobacteriia > Flavobacteriales > Flavobacteriaceae > Paracellulophaga > Paracellulophaga algicola. The sequence goes on along the minus strand of NC_014934.1, from coordinate 3,919,175 downwards.
GTAGAAAAACAGTATACTAAAACACTAGACACTATAGAGAACCTAGAGTTCAAAAACATGCTTTCTGAGGAAGGTGATGAACTCCCTGCTATTATACAAATTACCGCAGGAGCCGGTGGAACTGAGAGTTGTGATTGGGCTGCTATGCTCATGCGAATGTATATGATGTGGAGCGAAAAAAAGGGCTTCAAAATAAAAGAACTCAATTATCAAGAAGGTGATGTTACCGGTATAAAAACCGTAACCTTAGAAATTGATGGTGAGTTTTCCTTTGGATGGTTAAAAGGTGAGAATGGAGTTCACCGATTGGTTCGTATTTCTCCTTTTGATAGCAATGCAAAACGTCATACCTCATTTGCCTCTGTTTATGTATACCCATTAGTAGATGATAGCATAGAGATTGCTATTAATCCTGCAGATATAGATATCACAACCGCAAGGTCTTCTGGAGCTGGTGGACAAAATGTGAATAAGGTTGAAACTAAAGTTCAACTTACGCATAAACCAAGTGGAATTCAGATTTCTTGTTCAGATTCACGTTCTCAGCATGAAAATAGAGCTACGGCATTAAAAATGCTTAAATCTCAGCTTTATGAAATTGAATTGCGTAAAAAGATGGAAGCCCGCCAGGAAATAGAGTCCTCTAAAATGAAAATTGAATGGGGTTCTCAAATTCGAAATTATGTGATGCATCCATATAAACTGGTAAAAGATGTACGTACCGCTACAGAAACTGGTAATGTTGATGCCGTTATGGATGGCGATATAGATAAGTTTTTAAAAGCTTTTTTAATGATGATGGGGCAGAGAGACGAAGAATAAATTAGGCTATAACTTTTAAAATAAATTATTATGATTACAATATATCACAACCCAAGATGCTCCAAATCTAGAGAAGGTTTAGCGGTACTTGAAAAATCAGGTAAGGAGTTTAAAGTAGTAAAGTATTTAGAAGATGTACTAACGGAAAAAGAACTTTCCGAAATCATTCATCTTTTAGATATTCCTGCCATTAATTTAGTCCGGAAAAATGAAAAAATCTGGAAGGAAGAATATAAAGGCAAGGAATTATCAGAAAAAGAACTCATAAAAGCTATGATTGCCCATCCAAAATTAATTGAACGTCCCATTATAGTAAACGGTACAAAAGCGGTAATTGGACGCCCGGCTTCTGATATCCAATCAATTATTTAATATTTGGTTGTTTGGCATAAAACTTGGTTAAATCATTTTAACAAACTTTTAACCAAGTCCGTTTAAACCTTAATTTAGTTTTATAATCTTATAATAGTATTAGCCATGAAAATATATTTAAAATCTTTAATTGCAATTTTAATTCTTGTGTTATCATCTGTAGAAATTAATGCCCAATATGGTAATGGAAGAAGCGGAAATGGTTACGGAAGACAAAGAAATTCCATTCCACAAGCGCAAACCCCGCAAGAAGAGCCAAAGGCACTTACTGCAGAACAAATTGTAGATAATGAAATGCCCAACATAACTGAATCTGTAGGATTAAATCCTTTTGAAGAAGCTATTGTTAGAACAATTTTAACCAAAAGTGTTCAAAAGCGAATTGAGTTACAAATTTTAAAATTGGCTCCTGACAAAACAAGAGAAGCCATGGAAAAAATTGTGAAAGAGCAAGAAGAAGAATTAAAAGAAGGATTACCAGAAGATAAATACGAAGCTTTCGAAAAGTTGCAAAAAGAAAGATTCAAATCAAAAAAGAAAAAAAAGAAAAAAAGAAAAAACAAAGATTAATTTAAAAACAGCATGAAACTACTTTTACCAATTACCTTACTACTACTCACACAATTTAACCTATCTGCTCAAAGGACACAAGAGCAAAACCCAATAAAAATAACAGGAATTGTAGTAGAACAAGACACCGGGCAACCACTAGAATATGCAACACTAGTTTTGCAAAGTGTAGATGACCCGAGTAAGGTTACTGGTGGAATTACAGATGAAACAGGTAAATATGAAGTAGAAACGCTGCCTGGAAAATATAATGTTAGCATAGAATATATAGGTTATAAAACCTACAGACTTTCTAATCAAACCCTGAATAAGTCTATAAATTTAGGTACGATACGACTTAACCCTGATGTTTCTCAATTAGAAGGCATTGAAGTGGTTGCAGAAAAAACTACTGTTGAGGTTCGTTTAGATAAAAAAGTATACAATATAGGTAAAGATCTTACCACAAGTGGTGCCAATGTTAGTGATGCATTAAACAATGTTCCCTCTGTTACTGTAGATGTAGATGGAGCCATAAGTTTACGAGGAAACGAAAATGTTAGAATTTTAATTAATGGAAAACCTTCTGCAATGGCAGGTTTTGGTTCTACAGATGCTTTACGCCAACTACCCGCAGATGCTATAGAAAAAGTAGAAGTAATTACGAGCCCTTCTGCTAGATACGATGCCGAGGGTACTGCAGGTATTTTAAATATTATTCTACGAAAAGAAAAAACATTAGGCTTTAATGGATCTATAAATACAACTATAGGTCATCCAACATCAAGTCAAATAAGCAGCAATTTAAATCTAAGAACAGACAAATTTAACCTATTTAACACGTTAGGCTACTCGTACCGTACATCACCTGGTAATGCATTTTTTGACAATACGTATACTAGTGGTGATTATGATAGAATATTTGAAGATAGAGACATTACTAGAAAGGATAAAGCCTTTAATGCTAATTTAGGAATGGAATATTTTTTAACTGAAAAATCTTCTATAACGGCTAGCGTTTTCGGTAGGTTTTCTGACGAATCAGATCTTACAGAAAATGAAAGTAAACGCTATGAAGGAACTACGGTTACCAATGAAACCTTTCGTACAGAAGATCAGAGTGAAGATGATAAAAGTTATCAGGTATCGTTAAACTACACTAACAACTTTAATGATGAAGGCCATAAATTAACTTCAGATTTTCAATACTCCTATGATGTAGAAGATATTTTAACCACAATAGTAGAAAACAATACTATACCAGACACTAATTTATTAGCAAGAGAAAACATCTATCAAGATGAAACTGAAAATGAATATTTATTTCAAGTAGATTATGTATTGCCTATGGGCGATGCTCAATTTGAAGCTGGTTATCGTGGTAGTTTTGAACAAAGCGTAACTGATTATCAATTAGACACTTTAAATCAGAATACAGCCCTATTCACTACTAATTTAGATTTGACGAATAAATTTAGTTATGATGAGAATGTCAATGCTTTCTATTCTCAATATGGTAATAAATATGGTAAATTCTCTTTTTTACTAGGCTTAAGATTAGAAAACACACAGTTGAAAGGCAAAGTAGCTTCTGAATATGATGAAGCTGCATTACAAGAAGTATTAGGATCAGAGATAGATCTAAACTTTGATAAGAACTATTTAGGCCTTTTCCCTACTGTAAATTTAATTTTAGAGTTAAGTGAAATGGAAAGTATTTCTTTAGGATATAATAGAAGAATCAACAGACCTAGAGGCCGTTATATAAATCCGTTTCCTTCAAGATCTAGTAGAACAAACGTATTTCAAGGAAATCCAGATTTAGACCCTGCTTATGCCAATGCTTTTGACTTAGGTTATTTAAAAAGATGGAAAAAATTAACATTGACCTCTTCTATCTATTACCAGAAAGAAACTAATTCATTTGAAAGAATTCAAGAAGAGACTGGAGAGCTTACTTCTGATGGTATTAACATCATAAGGTCATTGCCAATTAATCTATCATCCAATCAAAGAATTGGAGCCGAAGCCGGTATCCTATACAGTCCAACAAAGTGGTTACGTTTAAACGGTAGTTTCAACTTTTTCCAATTTGAAACCGAAGGTGTCTTTAACGATGTAGATTATGGTGCAAAAAACACAAGTTGGTTTTCTAGATTTAGCTCTAAAGTATCACTACCCTCAGATATAGATTGGCAAACTAATGTATTCTATAGAGGCCCTTCAGAGAATTCACAAACAGAAAGTAAAAGTATAACCTTTGTAAGTCTTGCTTTTAGTAAGGATGTTTTTGGTGATAACGGTACATTATCATTTAATGTAAGTGATGTTTTTAACTCTGCAAAAAGAAGATCTTATACGGAAACAGAATTTTTTACTTCAGAAAGTGAATTTCAATGGAGAAGAAGACAATTTACACTCGGGTTAGTTTACAGATTTAATCAACCTAAAGGAAAATCTAAACAAAAAGGGCAACAAAGGAATGATGATGATGGTGGGGACGAATTCTAAGTTTCGTTCCCTTATAGAAACAAAAAAGAAGCCAATTGGCTTCTTTTTTTATATTTATTTATTAGATAACAATTTAGACAAAAAAAATAGAATCTATTATTGCTCTTCTTCTTTCAGCTTTGCTTTTTTAGCATCACGCTTTTCTTTATAAAGCTCTATAAGGTTTCCTCCTAACCAGTAAGGTATTACAAAAGTTAATAGGAAAATCATTATCCAAAAACCTATTGTCAAAATGGTTAAAAACGCTAAAAAACCTAAATATTGGTCAAATTCAAACATGATATTAATTTTTATTATTACAAAGATACTTTGAAAATGATGAATAGTACAAATCAATTTTAAAAAAAAGTAGAATTATTTTCAAGAGACACTAAAAAAAAAGTACAATGCAATATCTTTGTAGTGTACATTAATAAATTTCTTATGAGTTTTAGAATAGAAAAAGACACGATGGGTAATGTAGAAGTTCCATCGGATAAATATTGGGGCGCCCAAACAGAACGTTCAAGAAACAATTTTAAAATAGGGCCAATTGGGTCTATGCCATTAGATATTGTATACGGATTTGCTTACTTAAAAAAAGCTGCAGCCTATGCAAATCATAAGTTAGGAGTTCTTTCTGAAGAAAAAAGAGATTTTATCGCCCAAGTTTGTGATGAAATTCTAGCAAAAAAACATGATGACCAATTCCCTTTAGTTATTTGGCAGACTGGTTCTGGTACTCAGAGCAATATGAATGTTAATGAGGTTATTGCAAATAGAGCACAGGAGCTTGCTGGCAGAATTATTGGAGCGGGCGAAAAAGTAATTCAGCCTAATGATGATGTAAACAAATCTCAATCTTCTAATGACACTTTTCCAACAGGAATGCATATTGCTGCATATAAGAAAATTATTGAGGTAACTATTCCTGGAGTAACGCAGCTACGTGATACATTACACAAAAAAACGATCGAATTTAAAAACGTTGTAAAAATTGGACGTACCCATTTAATGGATGCTACTCCCCTAACTTTAGGACAAGAATTCTCTGGGTATGTATCACAATTAGATCACGGATTAAAAGCATTAAAAAACACATTACCTCACTTAGCAGAACTTGCTCTTGGAGGAACAGCCGTAGGAACTGGTTTAAACACTCCTGAAGGTTACGATGTTATAGTAGCTGATTTTATAGCTGAGTTTACAGGATTACCTTTTGTAACTGCTGAAAATAAATTTGAAGCTTTAGCTGCCCATGATGCTATTGTAGAAAGTCATGGAGCATTAAAACAACTAGCGGTATCCTTAAACAAAATTGCTAATGATATTAGAATGATGGCTTCTGGCCCACGTTCGGGAATTGGCGAAATTATTATTCCAGCGAATGAACCTGGTAGTTCAATTATGCCAGGAAAAGTTAATCCTACGCAATGTGAGGCATTAACGATGGTATGCGCTCAGGTTATGGGTAATGATGTCGCAATTAGCGTTGGTGGTACTCAAGGACATTATGAGTTAAATGTATTTAAACCTATGATGGCGGCAAACATTTTGCAGTCTGCAGAACTTCTTGGAGATGCGTGTGCAAGTTTTGAAGAAAATTGTGCTGTGGGCATTGAGCCTAATCATGAAGTTATTAAGCAATTACTTAATAATTCATTGATGCTAGTCACCGCATTAAATACTAAAATAGGATATTATAAAGCTGCCGAAATTGCAAATACTGCACATAAAAACGGAACTACTCTAAAAGTAGAGGCTATTAATCTTGGGTATGTAACTGCAGAAGATTACGATGAATGGGTTAAACCAGAAGAAATGGTTGGAACTTTAAAATAAAATTAAAAAGACTCTTACCTGAAAAATTTCTAGTAAGAGTCTTTTTTATAATAGAAATAAGAATTCCAATCTCTTTGAAAATTTAGGATTTCTAATCGAAAATCCATTGTCTCTATTTAAAATATGTAAACAAACTTCATTTTCTATTTTTTTTCATGAATTTTATTTACACTCTAATTTTTATACTCCGTTAAGATATTCTACTTCCTATCAATTGCTCAAACAAAGAGATGAAAACTTCTTTTAAAAATTCTGAGTAAATGACTTCTTTACTTCAAGTTTATCGTAGGCCTTAGTACTACTTATTTTTTCTTTTTAAGCGTCTCTAAATCTGCATTAACACGTAAGATGCACAGGACTCCTAATTTTTTTCAATGTCTACTCTGATATGAAAATGCTCTAAAGGAATTTTAAGTAATTCAGAAACTTTTTTACCTGCATCTAATACCCTTGATTAGACGGAATTCCTAAATACATATATCTTTTGGCGAAAGGGTTTACATTTTCATGGTATCTGCCAAAACATCATATTTCAGTGATTTTTCCTAAAATTTGTGAAGTAAAATCAGGAAGTAAATCACAAAGACCTACATCTCTATTTTGTAGTGTAGGTTGGCAATTAGAGATTCATGTAAAAAAGAAAGGGGCAATCTAATGAAAGATTACCCCTTTTTTGTTAATGGTTAGTCTAAGACTATTTTAAAGTGAACTTACTTGTTCCTAGTAATTTAAGTTTGTTATCATACACGTTAACCATGTAGTTTCCTTTTTGGAAATCTCCTGATGGCTTGTTGATGTAATCACAAACATCTAAAGCTTTATTTTCATAATAGAATGAAGTTGCTTTACTATACGTTACAGAAGCTCCTGAATCACTAGTTTTAGTAAAACTCTCTCCTAAAACATTTCCTTGAGGATCTAAAACTTCAATATAAAAAGCTTTATCACCAGCTTGTGCAATTGTGTTATTTGTAAGTGTAAAACACACTTTAAATTTATCTGTTGCACCAGCTCTAGACGTAGAAACTAATTTTCCACTATTACGTTCTTTTACTGCATCTACCGCTAATTTAGAAATGTTTAATGCTGAACCTCTTTCAACAACATTTGCTAATTGTGTATTTTGCACTACTAAAGAATCGTTGAAAACAGTTTGTTTTTCTAATTCTGTAAATGTACTATCTCTTTCCATTACCAATCTACCATTAGAACGAGTTAAAGAATCAACTTTTCTAATTAATTGTTGTCTTTCTTTTGTAAGAATACTCACTTGTCTTCTATATTTCCCTAAAGCAGAAATATCAAGTTTCATAGTCTTAACAGAATCAATATATTTTGCGATATTATCTCTTGCGCTTACTAACTCTTCATTAGTTGCATTACTTTCTAAAATTGCTTTGTCATATTCAGAACGTAGACTTGTTAAATCTTCTACAACCAATTCTTTTTCTTTGCTAAGCTTGTCTGTGTTGTCTTGTTTTTCTTTATAAAGACTCACGGTATAAATTACCAATCCAACCAACAATACTAGTAATAGACCAGCTATAACTTTTAATCCATTGTTACTTTTTGTTTCTGCCATAATTTAAAAAATTAATTGTTCTTTTTAGTTTTCCTCTTACGAGGGGGTTTGTTTGTATCAGAAATATATACGTTTTAAACTTATTTTTAGATTTTTTAAGCAAAAAATAGTTCACAAATGCCTTATTTTTAAAGCCTATAAAAAAAATAAAACATGGCCGTTAGTATAATACCTTACGAATCAATACATTCCAAAGATTTTTATGATTTAAACGTAGCATGGTTAAAAAAATATTTTTATGTAGAAGAAAAGGATAAAGAACTACTTACTGATTGCGAAAATACCATACTGAAAAAAAACGGACATATTTTCTTTGCAAAGTATGAAGGAAAAATCGTTGGCTGTTTCTCGTTCCTTAAAGTTAATGCTACTAGTTTTGAATTAGGAAAAATGGCTGTTAATGAAAAATACCAAGGACTTAAAATTGGACAAGAATTATTAAAATTTGCAATACGGTTTGGTGAGAAAAGCGATTGGGATAAAATTATTTTGTATTCAAGTACTAAACTTCCACACGCTTTATACCTTTATAGAAAATATAACTTTGTGGAGGTACCCTTAGAAACGGATTTACCTTATGCCAGAAGTGATATTAAAATGGAACTACAATTAAAATAAAGTATGCTTATGAAAAAGTTAGTAACACTAAGCTTATTAGGATTTTTTGCGATAGGCTGCAAAGAAAATAAAAAAGAAGAAATAGGTGTCGAAAATTACCCCACTGAAACCGAAACAGTTCTAAAAACGGAAGACGTTATCACTATATCACCTATTGAACATGCTTCTGCTGTATTGCAATGGGGCGAAACTACTATTTATATTGATCCTGTTGGTGGGGCAGGTGAATATACCGAGCAAAAAAAACCTAATCTTTTATTGATAACCGACATACACGGTGACCATTTAGATAGTGTTACTCTAGATTCTTTGGATCTTTCTGAAACTAAAATAATAGTACCACAAGCAGTGGCTGATAAATTACCTGAAAATCTAAAATCGCAATTGCAAATTTTAGCCAATGGGGAAAAGGCAGTTTTTAATGGTATTACTATTGAAGCAATACCAATGTACAACTTACGTGAGGAAGCTTTAAAATTTCATACAAAAGGGAGAGGTAACGGATACCTTTTAAGTAAAGACGAGGAGCGTATTTATTTTTCAGGTGATACCGAAGATATTCCTGAAATGCGTGCTTTAAAAGATATTGATAAGGCTTTCATTTGTATGAACCTTCCTTATACAATGACGGAAGAAAGCGCAGCGAGTGCTGTTTTAGAATTTAAGCCTAAACAAGTGTATCCTTACCATTACAGAGGAAATCCGGAGGTGAGTGATGTTGCTAAGTTTAAGAAATTAGTCAATGAAGGAGATCCTACTATCGAAGTGATCCAATTAGATTGGTATCCGAAAATGGATTATTAAACTAATAATTGCATTTGTTTTTATCTGCTTTTTAAATTATAACTACTGTTTCTAATCTATTTAGCTGGTTTACAAAATATCAAAATAAAAAGGCCTCCCAATTTGGAAGGCCTTTTTCTATATTCAAACAATTCGGTACTTAACGAATTAGTTTTTTATACTTAATACGTTTCGGCATTAAATCGCCAACCAAACGTTTCTTTTTATTCTCTTCATAATCAGAGAATGATCCTTCAAAGAAATATACTTGAGAATCTCCTTCAAAAGCTAAAATGTGGGTGCAAATACGATCTAAGAACCAACGGTCGTGAGAAATAACAACGGCACAACCCGCAAAATTCTCTAAACCTTCTTCTAATGCACGTAATGTATTTACATCAAGATCGTTTGTAGGTTCATCTAGAAGCAATACATTCCCTTCTTCTTTTAGGGTCATTGCTAAATGTAAGCGGTTACGTTCCCCCCCAGACAACATATTCACTTTTTTATTTTGTTCACTTCCTGAAAAGTTAAAGCGACTTAAATATGCGCGAGAATTTACTTGACGGCCTCCCATCATGATCATTTCTTGCTCATCACTAAAGTTTTGCCAGATTGTTTTCTCTGGATCAATGTTAGAGTGACTTTGATCTACATATGCGATTTTAGCAGTATCACCCACTACAAATTCTCCCTTATCAGATTTCTCTTCTCCCATCACCATTCTAAAAATGGTAGTTTTACCAGCACCGTTTGGTCCAATAACCCCAACGATACCTGCTTGTGGAAGTTTAAAATTAAGATCTTCGTATAAAAGTTTGTCTCCGTATGCTTTACTAACCCCAACGGCTTCAATAACATTGGTTCCTAAACGTGGACCATTAGGAATATAAATTTCAAGTTTTTCATCAAGTACCTTTTGGTCTTGACTCATTAACTTATCGTAATTATTTAAACGTGCTTTTTGCTTAGTCTGACGGCCTTTTGCTCCTTGACGTACCCACTCTAACTCGCGTTCTAATGTTTTTTGACGTTTGGAAGCAACCTTACTTTCATCTGCCATACGCTTAGACTTCTGATCTAACCAGCTAGAATAATTTCCTTTCCAAGGAATACCTTCTCCCCTATCTAATTCTAAAATCCAACCCGCAACATTATCTAAAAAGTATCTATCATGCGTTACGGCAATAACAGTTCCTTTATATGCTGCTAAATGATGCTCTAACCAATGTACAGATTCTGCATCTAAGTGGTTCGTAGGTTCATCTAATAACAATATTTCTGGCTCTTGTAATAACAAACGGCATAAGGCTACACGCCTACGCTCTCCTCCAGATAAAACCCCAATCTTTTTATCAGAATCTGGAGTACGTAAAGCATCCATAGCAATTTCTAATTTGGTATCTAATTCCCAAGCATTTGCGGCATCTATTTCATCTTGCAACACGGCTTGACGCGCCATTAGCTTATCCATCTTATCTGCATCAGAATATACTTCTTCTAACCCAAACATATCATTTATCTTGTTGTATTCATCAAGAATTGCAACCGTATCTGCAACACCCTCTTTTACAATTTCAAGCACTGTTTTATCCTCATCTAATTGTGGCTCTTGTTCTAGGTAACCTACGCGGTAGCCCGGAGAGAAAACCACATCTCCTTGAAAATTCTTATCAACTCCTGCTATAATTTTTAGGAGTGTAGACTTTCCTGATCCATTAAGACCAAGAATACCTATTTTAGCTCCGTAAAAAAAGCTTAAATAAATATTTTTTAAAACGGGTGTATTTGCCGTTTTATAGGTTTTAGTAACCCCAGACATGGAAAAAATTACTTTCTTATCGTCAGACATGTAATTAACTATATTTAATTGTTTGTACTTTATTTTGTGGTCAAATTTAAACTCTTCCTTTCAAGGCATTAAAAACCCAAGCAACTGCTAAAAATCCAATTCCTACAGCTGCAAAACCATACCCTGCAACTTCGTAATACCTAAAAGCCCCTAAGGCTATTAAAGATAATCCTACAAAAATCATTATAAAAGTAGCCCATGCGAGCACCGTGTTTTTATTCATTCCCATAATATCTTGTAATTTTTAGTTCGTTGGTGGGATCAAATATCGTTATTTTAAGGAGTTTTCTATTTAGAAACGCTAAGTTTTATTCTTCAAAAGGAAAAACAACTCCTGTTTTAGCTCTAATACTATCTAATAACCCAATGAGACTCCTGCTATCCTCATGATTCCATAACGTACTTTCTAATTCCTTATTACCTATACAATTTTGAACTTCCAAAATTTCATAATAATACCCCCTACCTTTCGTCGGTAAATCAAATTTCGTAATTTTTTCGTTAAGTTCCAACTCAAAACCTTGTGCTTCGTGCCATCTTGGATTTATATAAATAGCTCCTTTAGTTCCTGAAATCTCAGCTTTCATTGCTGACTTAGAATTTAATCCGCTATATAAAACAGCTTGTGCATCTGGATAATCAAAAATCATAGCCGTCTGCATTTCTACTCCTGTTTTGTAAAACTTAGAAGACGCCATAATATCATCAGGTTTTCCTAACAACAAATACGCTAAAAATACAGGGTAAATACCTATATCTAAAAGTGAACCTCCTGCCAAATTTGGATTTAAAAGTCTATTCTCATCATCTCTATGCAATGCTGGAAAAGCAAAATCAGCATGAACATATTTTATGTCCCCAATAACACCCTCTGCAATCAGCTCAGTTATTTTTTGAATACTTGGATTAAACCGACTCCATAAGGCTTCCATTAAAAACACGTTATTTTCTTTAGCAGCTTCAAACATTTTAACTACTTCAGCAGTATTCACTCCTAAGGGTTTTTCACATAAAATATGCTTTCCGTAATACATAGCATCAATAGCTATTTTGGCATGAAATGAATGTGGGGTGGCAATGTAGATAACATCTACTTCAGTACATTTAAATAATTCCTCATAACTACCAAATGCATATTTAGAGGCATAGGTTTTAGAAAATTCTTGAGCTTTATCAAGATTTCTAGATGCTACCGCTACCAATTCAGATGCTTCAACTAAAGCAAGATCTTTTACAAAATGATTTGCGATACTCCCTAAACCAACTATTCCCCAACGTAGTTTCTGTTTCATATATCTCTTTATATATTATCAAAGTTAATCAATAATTACTCCTTATATTTATACCCATTAAAGAAATTTTAGTACCTATGGATATCAACTTCAATAAAAACGAAGATCATAATAAATTACTTTTATCAGCATTAAAGAAAAGACTAGCTACTGTTAAATTAGGTGGTGGAAAAAGCCGAATTGACAAGCAACATGCTCAAGGTAAAATGACCGCTAGAGAGCGGGTTGATTATTTATTAGATGACAAAGCGGAATCTATAGAGGTTGGTGCTTTTGTCGGCGACGGTATGTATAAAGAACACGGAGGTTGCCCTTCTGGTGGTGTAGTCGTAAAAATAGGATATGTAAAAGGCAAGCAGTGTATTGTTGTTGCTAATGATGCTACTGTAAAAGCAGGTGCATGGTTCCCTATTACCGCAAAAAAGAATTTAAGAGCTCAAGAAATTGCTATTGAGAATAAACTTCCCATAATTTATTTAGTAGATAGTGCTGGCGTCTATTTGCCCTTACAGGATGAAATTTTCCCAGATAAAGAGCATTTCGGGCGTATTTTTAGAAATAACGCAGTCATGAGTAGCATGGGAATTACCCAAATATCTGCTGTAATGGGCAGCTGTGTGGCTGGTGGAGCATACTTACCTATCATGAGTGATGAAGCTTTAATTGTAGACAAAACCGGGAGTATATTTTTAGCGGGAAGTTATTTGGTAAAAGCTGCTATTGGCGAAAGTATTGATAACGAAACATTAGGCGGTGCCACAACTCATTGTGAGATTAGTGGGGTAACAGATTATAAGTCAAAAGACGATGCTGATGCTTTAGATACGATTAAAAATATCATGAGTAAGATTGGTGATTTTGATAAAGCGGGTTATAATAGAATTAAGTCCGAAAAACCAAAAGAAAATCCTCAAGACATTTACGGAATCTTACCTAAATCAAGATCTGATCAATATGATATGGTTGAAATCATCAAACGTTTGGTTGATGATTCTGATTTTGAACAATACAAAGAAGGTTACGGAAAAACGATATTAACGGGGTATGCGCGTATTGACGGCTGGGCTGTTGGTATTGTCGCAAACCAACGTAAAGTTGTAAAAACGACAACAGGTGAAATGCAATTTGGCGGAGTTATCTATTCTGATTCTGCAGATAAAGCTACCCGATTTATAGCTAATTGTAACCAAAAGAAAATTCCATTAATATTTTTACAAGATGTTACTGGCTTTATGGTAGGAAGCAAAAGTGAACACGGTGGTATTATAAAAGATGGTGCAAAAATGGTAAATGCCGTAAGTAACTCTGTAGTACCAAAATTTACTATCATTATAGGTAATAGTTACGGTGCTGGTAATTATGCCATGTGCGGTAAAGCTTACGACCCCCGCTTAATTGTAGCATGGCCCAGTGCAGAGTTAGCGGTTATGAGTGGTAACTCAGCGGCGAAAGTATTATTACAAATAGAAAAGGCTTCCTTAAAGAAAAAAGGCGAAGAAATTACGCCTGAGAAAGAGGCTGAACTGTTTAATAAAATTAAAAATAGGTATGATGATCAAGTTTCTCCGTATTACGCGGCTTCGCGTTTATGGACCGATGGTATCATCGATCCATTAGATACCCGAAAATGGATTTCTATGGGGATTGATGCTGCGAATCATGCACCGATAGAAAAACCATTTAATTTAGGGGTTATACAGGTTTAGTTGCCTTGATAATTTTTAACACGCGGAATTAATAGTAATTCCGTTTGTCGCCAATTTACATATCTAAATCCGTTTTCGCCATAGAAACCTGCTTCTTCAAGCATAATACGAATATCTCTATTCCACTCAGGAATCGTAATCGTTGTATTCAATTCTATAGCGTAAACGGTATTTTTATTTAATGGATAATTTTCACCGTCATCTTTCATAACTCCATCTTGCGAATCCCACATTCCGATAGTAGTCCCTGCAGAATGTCCGTAAGTCCCTAACGGATGTGTGTATATTGATGGTTTTAATCCATCAGCTTTTGCTTCTTTTAATGCTTTTGCCAAAATTTCGTTCCCTGTTTTTCCTTCTATCATATTTTTAGTCAGAAAATCTTGAACTTTATTCCCTTCCATTAATCCCTTTACTAAAAATTTAGGTGCTGTTCTCTCTTCTGGTTTTAAAACATAGGCTAACTCCTGACAATCGGTATTTAACCTTAGATACGTAATCCCAAAATCGCAATGCAATAGATCTCCCGGTACAATAGTTAAACCATCGGGTCTGCCTGAAAATGAATACAAATGAGCTACTAATTTTTCGCTACTGCGTTGCACATCTACCGTAGGATGAAACCATGTCTCCAAGCCTAAATCGGTAACTTTTTGGCGCATCCACCACTCCACTTCTGTTGTGGTTGTAACACCTGGAGTAATTACTTTTTCTGAGAATGCTTCTGCGATAATATCATGTGTTATGTCTACTAATTGGTTATAAATAATCATTTCACGTGGCGTTCGCGTTTCTATCCATCGCACTGCAAGTTGTTCTGCAGAGCTTACTTTGGAATGCATTTTCTTAGGTAAATAGCTCATGAACTCGTCATAATCTGTTTTATCCAAACCATCAGCGATATTATGGTCTTTAGAAAAATTAAGTCCAATCTTATTTGGGTTTCGTTCTTGAATTAATTCTATAAGTCTTTTCCATTGATCTGGTTGCTTTTTTTTATCCCAAGCAGAAACAATGCTTTTACCCACATCATAACGTGCTATCGCCAATTTCTCTATGGTATTCTTTGCTTTGTTTCTATAAAATAAAAGGATGGTTCTTCTACGCGCATTTAACCAAGTTGCAGGCAACATGGTCTTAATAACAGGATCTTCATTATATTCCCGAGACATCACAATCCACATATCAATAGCTGCAGCATCCATCAAAGTAGGGAGCAATACATCAAAGCGTTCTTCTAGGATTTCATCGATTACTAGAGCTCTTTCTTTCTCTGGTAATATGTGCTGCGCGAGACTAATTAAGGAATACAACAAGGCTAAGGTTAGCGTTATTTTTTTCATAGGTGGAATGTTATTGGTCTATAATTAAAAAATTTAACCCTGAAAATACAACTTATTAAAGAAGAAAAAAGTGCCTTTCGGCACTTTTTTTAAAGACTACTATCTACTGTTTTCACTAAACGAATAAATTCTGATCGATATCCTTTCTGATCTGTTCCTTTTCCCGAAGTTGCTAAAGTCAATACATCGTTTAAGTTCGCATTATTTAAATACTGAGATTTTCTTAAATGCATTCCAAAAAGTGCTACAGCAGAAGAGAATTTAAAATCTGGAGTCATTTCTGTAAATTGATTTTTATATACCGCTACCATTTCTATACTTTTATCTTCGTTCGGCTTTTTATATCTAAATTTTACGGTAAAAAGATCATCCGAATACTCATTTTTTAATTCTGGTTGGGTGTATTTTAAGTCTGGTATCTCTTTAAGAAATTCACTTTCTACACCAACAGGAATTATTTCATAGAGTGCCGTAACCGTATGACCGCTACCCAATTCTCCTGCATCTTTTCTATCATCGATAAAATCTTCATCTGCTAACAATCTGTTTTCATACCCAATTAAGCGGTAAGCTTGTACTTTTGTTGGATTAAATTCTATCTGTATTTTAACATCTTTAGCAATGGTATATAAGGTTCCTCCAAACTCTTCTCCAAATATTTTTTGCGCCTCTTGCATCGTATCTATATACGCATGATTCCCATTTCCTTTATCTGCTAATTTCTCTAATTTAGAATCTTTATAATTCCCCATTCCAAATCCTAATACAGATAAGAAAATTCCTGATTTACGTTTTTCTTCAATCAGGGTTTCCATATCCTTATCGGAAGAAGCTCCTACATTAAAATCGCCATCGGTTGCCATAATAACCCTATTGTTTTTATTCGGTTTAAAATTCTTTTCTGCTAATGCATAAGCCAATTCTATACCCTCTCCTCCTGCTGTAGAACCACCCGCGCTTAAATTATCTAATGCCTTTATTATTTTTTCCTTATCATTACCACCTGTTGGTTCTAAAACGACACCAGCTGCTCCTGCATAAACGACTATAGAAACTCTATCTTTTTCTCGCAGTTGATGTACCAATAGCTTGAAAGCCGATTTTAAAAGTGGTAATTTATTTTGATTATTCATAGACCCTGAAACATCAATTAAAAACGTAAGATTAGATGCTGGCAAGTCTTCATTTAAGTATTCTTTACCCTGCAACCCAATGCGCACTATTTTAGTAGCAGCATTCCAAGGAGTTTTAGCGGCCTCAAGGTTAATAGAAAAAGGATGTTCTCCTAAAGGTTGCGGATAGTCATAATCAAAATAATTAATCATTTCTTCAATCTTCACAGCATCAATAGGAATTTGACTTCCTGCATTAATTAGCCTACGAATATTACTATACCCCGCTTTATCTACATCTATAGAAAATGTAGAAAGTGGACTTAAAGCTAATCGCTTAAACGGATTCTCTGTTAGTTGAGCATATTTTTCATCATTAGTAATTTTATAATTTCCTCTTTTAGTACGAATAACAATACACCCATTTTTAGCAGAACTACCATACAGGCCAATTGCTTTATTTCCTTTATACACCTTAATTTTATCAATAGTATCAGGATCTAAATTTGCAACGATACTATTGTTCTTAGTATGAATTGCCACCCCATCTACGATGTAGAGCGGTAGATTATTTTCTGAAACCGTTTTATTTCCACTAATTTTAATTTCTGCCGGACTATATGAAATCCCTGATAATTGAGACTCTGCTAGCTGATTATGTACCGGTTGAGGACTGTTATTTTTAACGTTCCTAGACCTTGTCCTACGCTGAATACTTTCCGAATGTACTACGGTAAGGGCAGCAGTTGTACTTCGTTTTTTTTGAACTCCATATCCTACAATAACTACTTCATCTAGTTGATTTGAAGCGACTTCAAGTATAACGTTAATTATTAAAGTATCTGTAACGCTTATTTCTTTCGTATCATAGCCTAAATAGGCAAACACGAGTTTATCTCCTTTTGATGCACTTATAGAATACTTGCCATCAAAATCGGTCTCAGTACCACTAGCCGCTTTATCTATATATACTTGTACTCCTGGTAAGGGTCCTGTTTGGTCTGATACAATGCCACTTATGGTTTTTACTTGTGCGTTGATTGTATTGCTTAACATTGCAATAAAAAATAGTAGTAACGTGTTTTTCATCTTTATCGTTTTTAAGAGTGATATAAACCTACAAGACTAAAAAGCAAATTAAAATAAGAAATTAGGGAAGTGCACCTTTGAGTGAGTAAACGGTGTTTTATAGTAAGAATACTATAATTTACTAGCTATAGAATTAGCTTAACGCCAATGTAAGCCCATTAATTTTCTTCAAATTTTCAAATTCTAAATTACCCTTCATAAGCGTATCTTTTCTAATAAAAATTAATCAAAACATAGGAATTAAAATATATGATCTATAGGCTAAGCAAAAATATTAACCTTCATTATTTATTTTTTTTGTATATATTTAGATAAAATATAATCTATGATTTTTTACGGAACTAAAGGAACACATCTACACAGCGAACGAAAAAGCGGTATAAAATGTGATAATTGCAATGAGAATACAGTTCATAACCTATCAGTTTATGGAAAATATGCATACCTCTATTGGATACCTGTTTTTCCTATGGGAAGAAAATCGTTTTCTGAATGCACAAATTGCAAGGTTACTTTAGAGCAAAATGGTATGAATGAAAAACTTAAAAACGCTTCTAAAGAGGTAAGTAAAAATACTAAAACACCAATTTGGTATTGGTCTGGATTGGGAATAATACTTGCAATAATTGGTGTGATAATTTTCACTAACCTAAAACACTCGGGCGATTTACAGGACTATATAAATGAGCCTGCCGTAGGTGATGTCATTAAATATAAAAATTCTGAATCTGGATATTTTACTACACTAAAAATAACTTCTATTACAGCCGACTCCGTTTTTGTAATTCAAAATGATTATGAAACGAATAAAAAAAGTGATGTAAATGAAATTGATAAGTTAGCCAATTATACAGAACCCTCATATTTCATGGGAAAAGATGAAATTCGAAATCTTTTTGATGAAAAAGTTTTTTATGATATTAAGAGATAGTCCTATATGAGGTTTAGCGTTTTTTTACGCTGGATTTTACCATTTGCAGTTGTAAGAAATGAGGCTACCGTATGAATTTCTTTAGGAACTTCAAATTTATCTAATGCACTAAGGTTCTGAAGTTTTTTTAGAAGGTCTGCTTTATTCATTTCACCTTCTACGAGTAGGATTAGTTTTTGACCTAATTTCTGATCTGGAAGTCCCGCTACGAAGAAATTAGCAGCAATTACTTTTGATAGTTTAGACTCTATCTTTTCTGGAATTAACTTAACGCCTCCTGAATTAATTATAGAATCATAGCGCCCCAACCATTCAAATGCTGTAGAAGAAATTAGCTGAACCAAATCATTAGTTACTACTTCTTGGTCCGAAATATTAGGTGCTTTAACAACCAAACAACCACGTTCATCAAGTTTAAAGCTAACCTTAGGTAATGCCTTAAAGCTTCTATCAGAAGTAGCTTCTAGGTGATTTACCGCTTTTAGAGCTACATGTGTAATCGTTTCCGTCATTCCATAGGTTTCAAACACCCTAACGCTTTTATTTTGAATAGCAATTTTAAGATTATCCGACATTTTTGCTCCGCCAACAATCAATGTTTGTAGTTGGTTTATTTTGTCGATTGAGTTCTCAAGTTGCAATGGAATCATTGCACCAAAGTCATAATTTTTAGTAGTACCCTCTAAGGGGCTTGAGTTTGGAGCTACCGTATCAAGTGATAAACCCAAAATCATAGCCCGAACCAACATCATTTTCCCTGCAATATAATCTGCAGGTAAACAGAGTAAAGCAGTGTTCCCTACATGTAGCTTAAAAAAAGATCCTGTAGCCATAGCAGAATTTACCATGTATTGTTTCTGCAATCGTATTTTTTTAGGAACCCCTGTAGACCCTGAGGTTGAAACCTCTAAATAGTCCTCCTCATTGCCCCAGTCTAAAAGAAAATTGCCTATTGAAATTTCATAGAATAATCCTTCTTTTATTAGGCTGTACCCTACTTCTTTCAGATCCATGAATGAAAATGAAATTCCGTTTAATTTAAAATCTGGATGAATATATTTATGATTGAGGCTCATTATTTTCTAATGCTAAAAATGCTTCTTCTGTAAGTACTTTTCCTGTTAACTTTTCTTTCCAATTGGTCCATTTATATACTTTAGAAAAAATAATTAAAAGAATAGGATAGATTATTAAAACAGGAATAAAAACATCCCACCCCAATTCTGGTTTAGATATATCTATATAAATAGAATCTGTTTGAAAAGCAGTCCAATCTGCAGTGACTAACAAGGCTGTTACTAAATTATTTGCAGCATGAAAGCCTAAGGAAAGCTCTAAACCTTCATCCATAAGTGCCAAGATACCTAAAAAGAAACCCGTACCAATATAGTAAACCATAATACCATAACCTAGTTTTGCTACTTCCGGATTAAACATATGCATTAAACCAAACACGGTAGAAGTTACAACTAATGGTATCCATCTATTTTTTGCAAGAATACCAAGACTCTGCATAAGGTATCCTCTAAATAAATACTCTTCAAAACTTGTTTGCAAGGGCACTAAACAAATAGCTATTACTGCAAGTATCAAAAACTTATTTAAATCAAAGTTCAAAACATAATTGTCTGGAGACATATAGACATCCACACCTGTGATTAAAATAGTAATCACAGCCCAAAAAGCAAACGCTAAAAAGATACGTTTCCAATCTATTTTAGCTCTAGACGTTGTTAATGATATTATGGATTGGTGATGCAAAAAACGCACTACAAAAAATAAAAAAGCCAACCCTATAGCAAATGAAATAAGCATCAGAAAAACAAACATATTATTCCCAAGAGCCTTTGCCATCTCAGGAATCGTTGCTGCCATCCCTCCACCATTTGTAGCATGCACAGCCATACCCATTAAAAGTGGGATCAAACCTATAAACTGCCAGCCTATTATTATAATAACAAAGCCCAAAATATACCTCCAAGAATCTCTTAACCCATTGTACGCTTGTTCTATATACATAAATCACTTATCAAATTAGCATTCCAATTTTTATTCTTCTTATAGTACAATTTGCCATTTTCAACAGCCAACGGACTTTTAAAATTATTTGTGTACAATCCACCAGTTCCTAGACCTTGTGGTAAGTCATTTTCTAAAGTAAATGTCCATTGTGCTATAGCATTTAATCCTACATTACTCTCTAATGCACTAGTCACCCACCATTTTATTCCGTTTTTCTCGGCAATTGAAATCCACTCTTCACACCCTTTTATTCCTCCAACCAAACTTGGTTTTAAAATAATATACTGTGGTTGTATAGTTTGTAGCAGTTCTTGTTTTTTTGTTACATCAAAAACACCAATTAATTCTTCATCTAAAGCAATTGGTAGTGGTGTCTTTGCACACAAGAGTTTCATTTCCTGAATATTACCTTGTTTAATGGGTTGTTCTATGGAGTGAAGATTAAATGTAGCTAACTTATTTAATTTAGCCAATGCCTCTTCTGGTTTAAATGCTCCATTAGCATCTACCCTTAATTCTATTTCTTCAGGACTATATTTCGCACGAATAGAGGCTAACAATTTTAATTCTGTTTCAAAATCGATAGCACCAATTTTCATTTTAATACATAGGAAACCATCTTCTATTTTTTGCTGAATTTGTTCGTGCATAAACACTTCATCACCCATCCATATTAATCCATTGATTGGTATTGGCTTTCCTCCTGTTACAAAATCAGAAGGAAATAATATAAATTTATCTGAAGAGGCAAGCGATAAAAAAGCTTGTTCTATTCCAAATTGAATACTAGGAAAGTCCATCAATGCAATCCAAAGTGTTTCTTTCCCTAAATGAATATTCTCACAAGTCCATTTTAGTTTATCTTCATATTCAGGAACATCATCAATACTTAAACTACGTAATATTCCACATTCCCCGATTCCGAATTTCCCTTTAGATTTAAGTATAATAAACCAGGTTTCTTTCTGTTTCAGTACGCCGCGAGAAGTTCCGCTAGGACGCTTAAAGTCTAAAATATATTTTTTGTAGGTTGCTTCCATAATTTAGAGATCAAATTTAACTATATTTTAGGTCTAAATAGAATGGAAATGGGATTGGGTCAAGAAAAAATTGTTTGGATTACTGGGGCTTCATCAGGAATTGGAGAAGCATTAACTTATACCTATGCAAATTCTGGTGCAAAGGTGATTATTTCTGCAAGAAATACAGCAGGTTTAGCTGCTGTAAAACAAAATTGTATTCATCCTGAAAATATTTATGTATTGCCCCTTGATCTCATCAAAACCGAAGAATTTGAGTTTAAAACTAAGGAAGCTTGGAATGCCTTTGGCGCCATTGATATACTCATAAATAATGCTGGCGTCAGTCAACGCTCTTTAATTATTGATACAGATCTTGAAGTTTATAAAAAACTAATGGACATTAATTATTTAGGCACCGTGGCATTATCAAAAACCATATTGCCTTTATTTATACAGCAGAAGAAAGGGCAATTTGCTACTGTTAGCAGTTTAATGGGTAAATTCTCATCGCCTTATCGTTCTGGGTATTGCGGCGTTAAACATGCATTACATGGCTTTTTTGATGCCTTACGCATGGAGCATGAAAAAGACGGTATAAAGGTTACACTAATCTGCCCTGGTTTTATACAAACAGATGTAGCTAAAAATGCACTTGTGGGAGATGGCTCTAAAAATAATACAGAAGATAACGCTACTAAAAACGGTTTACCTGTTACCGTATTTGCTGCTCGAATGAAAAAAGCTATTGATAAAGAAAAATTTGAAGCCTATATTGGTAAAAAAGAAATTTTGGGAATTTACGTAAAACGATTTTTCCCAAAACTTCTGCATAAGATTGTTCTTAAAAGTGAAGTACGCTAATATTAGATTAGAATAGATTTCCCTATTTCTAAGAGATATAATTTTTTGTCTGCTGTAGAAAATTGCTTTTTTGCTGCTTCATGATCTATTTTAATAAACCCAAAGGTGTCATAATGGTACCCTAAAACTGTATCACATTCTACAAAATCAGAAGCGAAGATAGCATCTTCAATACCCATGGTAAAATTATCCCCAATCGGTAAAATGGCCAAGTCAAGTTCGTAAGTATACGGTATAAGTTTCATATCCATATGCAAGGCAGTATCTCCCGCAATATAGATGTGCTTTTCATCTGCAGAAAGAATAAACCCTCCTGGTTGCCCTCCGTACGTTCCATCTGCAAAGGAAGACGTATGAATAGCATTTACATATTTAAGCTTTCCAAAGTTAAAATTCCAACTCCCACCATGATTCATAGGATGCGTTGTAAAACCTTTATTTGCATAATATGTAGCAATTTCATAGTTACTAACTATAGTAGCACCAGAATTCTTTGCAATTAACTCTACATCTAAAACATGATCTTGATGCGCGTGTGTAAGTAAAATAAAATCAGGTTTTAAATCATTCAAATCAATTTTACCTGCTGCTAATTCATTACCAGAAATAAATGGATCTATTAAAATAGTTGACGTTGTAGTCTTAATCAATAAAGTTGCATGACCCAGAAAAGTAATTTTCATATTTTAAGTGCTTATTTTATACTTAATTTTATTTAAAATTAAACCAAAATTTAACGCCTTCTTCTACTTTATCTATGTTTAAAGTAGATTGAAGCTGATTGACCAAACGATTCATTAATCGGATACCCATAGATTCTCCTGCGCGTTCTTCCATATCAGATGGCATACCTACTCCATTATCAGAATATTCAAAATAACCGCCTCCTTCTTCTGTTGTTTTTCGTAAATGAATATAGATTTTTCCGTTTCCATCATCATCCGGGAAACCATATTTAAAAGAGTTGGATACCAGCTCATTTAATATCAATCCAAATGGTATTGCTCTATCAATATCTAACTCAATACCTTCTGCATCAATATTTATATTAATCTTATGTCCGCCTTTCTTGTAAACGGACTGTATGCTATTTACCAAACTCTCTATATACCCTTGCATTTCTATAACAGAAAGATCATCATTCTGATATAATTTTTGGTGAATTAAAGCCATAGCTTTCACCCTACTTTTTCCTTCTTCTAAAGCTTCAATAGCAGCTTTACTTTTCGTGTTTTTAGTTTGTAGACTCAATAAACTAGAAACCATCTGAAGGTTATTCTTAACCCGGTGATGAATCTCTTTTAAAAGCGAATCTTTTTCTACTAATGAGGCTTCGATAATATGTTTTTGCTGTACAATAATTCGCTGTACTTTAATACTCCTTAAATAGGCATATACCAAACCTGCAAAACCTAAAAGCGTAAAAATTAAAGATATATAGACATAAGATATTTCATTATCTAATGCATCTAACTCTTTACTTTTTGCCTCTAAACTTTCTTTAGATTTCCTGTACATGGCTTTAGAGTTTTCTATATCTGATTGAACTAAGGCTTCTAATTGTTGCCCCGTTATAATCCTTTCATTTAATGCTACAGAATCTAATAACCTAATATTTTTTTTATAGTAAAATGATGCTGTTGAAAAATCGGCCACTTTATCATAATATGCCGCTAATAACCTATTCCTTTTTAATTGGTGTTCAGATTCTACGTATTTAAAATCTTTATCTAATAATTTTTTTGCGCTTTTAAGTTCATTTGTTTGCAGTTCGCAGTCTGCTAAGTATAACGTATTCTCAATAAGATCAGAAGAATATGCTCCCATCTTAAATTCATTAATAGCCTCAATGCTTTTATTTAAATAAAAAACTGCATCTTTAAAATTTTTCAAATCTGCATAACACTTTCCTATATTCCCAACAATTATACCCTTTAGTAAATTACCTTTAACAATATCATTCTCTGTTTTAGCCAACATAACATCACCCAGATATAAATTGATGAATGATTCTGCACTTTTAAATTTAGTGATTGCCGTTGGGGGTGATTTATCTAACCACAAGTAATCTCCTACATTATTATTATAAACAGCATTTGCGTAGTAATCTTTTGGATCTATCGTTTTACTTACCTCTTGAATATAATCTGTCATTGCCTTATTAGGCAGTCCTAAATTAGAATAGATATCGTAAAAAATAATATCTTCTGAAATACCAAGTTCTTTTCTTTCTTTTCGTACTTCCGATTGCTTTATATAAAGCCTAAGTTTCTCGTAGCTTTTATCTAGAAGTTCTAGTAGTATTTTTTTTTCTGGCACAGACATTTTTTCGTTGGTCTGATAAAGGTTGTTTGCCAATTCTACACTTTTAGAATACTCTCCTAAATCAAAAAAAAGCTGACTC
Organism: Cellulophaga algicola DSM 14237; assembly: GCF_000186265.1. NCBI lineage: Bacteria > Pseudomonadati > Bacteroidota > Flavobacteriia > Flavobacteriales > Flavobacteriaceae > Paracellulophaga > Paracellulophaga algicola. The sequence continues at coordinate 3,894,483 of NC_014934.1, read as the reverse complement.
TGCATGGTTTTGTACTGGAAAATTTCTATAGAATCTTTTGAGTCCTCTGCCTCTTCTATATATTCTTCTAATGTCTTCTTCCAATCATAAGGAGATGTTTGATTGTACCTATTATGAGAATTAAAAAAAAGTACAAATCGTTCAGAAGCATTACTAGCGCTTTGGAACGCTGCATATGAATTTACATCATCATTTCCATTTTCTTGACCGAAGGCAGCGGTATATAAGAAAAGAAATAAAAACTGTAAAAGTATTTTCTTGCAAAACAGTTTTATAGGTTTAGAGTGCATGCGCTTCTTAATATTATTGGTTTATGGTGCGTTGTGTTATTTATACATATTGTAAATACTACTACTTACAGGTACTATTATTGTCAATTGAATGATGTTGTTGCGTATGTCATAAAATCAATTTACAAAAAAATCAAAATTAGGTCTTATTCCCTTAAAGTGGAAATAGATTTAGCTTAAATTAAAAAGACCGAACAATGCATTGCTCGGTCTTTGTATTTGATTATGAAAATGATAAGATTTGGGATCTTTTATTTAATCATGTCTCAAAGGTATGTCTATACTTCAAAGTGGCAATCATTTTGTTGTGTACCCTTTAATTTATGTGGTAAACAATTCATTTTAGGTTTTTATAGGTATTACATCGTACTTTTTTAAACAAAAAAAGCTGGTTAATAAATTAACCAGCTTTAAATAATCATTCAATAAATTTTTACAGCTAAGAATTCATTGCCGAAATAATAAATTCTTTAAACTCTTTAGAGATTGGTATTAAATTATTGTTTATTAAAATATCTTTTGAATTAATAGCTTCAATATGATCTACATTAACAATGTATGATTTATGAGCTCTATAAAACTTATTTGAAGGCAATTTCTCTAAATAATCTTTTAGAGGAGAACGCACTAAAAATTTCTTATCTACAGTATTTACTTCTAAGTAAACATTATCCGCTTTTATAAACTGAATATCTCCAAATTGGATTCTATAATAAAGATGTTGTTTTTTAACAAAAATTGAATCTTTAAGAACACTGTTTGAGACTAGTTTATCATCAGCAACCTCTTCTACAGGCGCATTATTGTTTTCTGATCCTTTCTCATTATAATTAAAACTAGATAATGCAATCTCTATAGAAGTATATAAATCTTGTTGCTCAAAAGGCTTTACAAGATAACCATTTGGTTTTACGGTTTTAGCATTTTCTACTGTTGCACGATCTGAGTTTGATGTTACAAAAATGAAAGGAATATTATATTTTTCTCTAATGTGTTTTCCTAAATCTATTCCTGTTTTATCAGAAGCAAGAATAATATCAATCAAAACTAGGTCTACTTGCTTTGTTTTCAAAACTTCTATCGCTTGTTCATAAACGATAACATTATCAACAATTTCATAACCAATCTCTTCTAACATTGATTGCATATCATCAGCAATGATAACGTTATCTTCTACTATAAGAATTTTAATGGGCTGCTCCAAATTTGGTTTTAGTTTATTAAAGTTATGTAAGCCAAAGCTACGAAAAAATATTAAAACTTAAATAAAAGATAACGGCAAGAAAAAATGTATTTAATGCTACTTTTTTCAGCTCAGGATCTAATAAAAAAGGTTCTTTTACACTGGACACACGTATTGCGTGTAAGATAAGAGGAATAAATAAAAATAAAGGCATAAAATTATACCAAGAATTGTAATTCAATAAAGTAAAAATTAACATACTTAAAAAAGACACCCCTAAAAGTAAATAATGGTATATTTTACCATTAGCATATCCCATTTTAACAACTAAGGTATTTTTACCTGCATTTTTATCAGAAATTGCGTCTCTTAGGTTGTTTAAATTTAACACTGCAGTACTCAATAAACCAATGGTTATTGCTGGTAACACCGAAGAAAAAGTCAGAAATTTAGTAAATAAAAACAATGACCCTAATACGGCTAGCAAACCAAAAAAGATAAAAACAAAAAGATCTCCTAAACCTCTATAGCCATAAGCAGATGCTCCTACGGTATATTTTATAGCTGCCCAAATACTAGCTAGGGCCATACCAAAAAACAATATTATTAAAAGATAATTTTCTATTCCAAAGGCTACAATTAACAAAGTGATTGCAAGAAATAAATCTATGATTATAGAAATAATAATTCCTTTTTTTAACTCTTCTCTCGTTAAAATTCCACTTTGCAATGCTCTCTTAGGACCTACCCTTTCTTCATTATCCGTGCCTTTAACACCGTCGCCATAATCATTGGCAAAGTTAGAAGTAACTTGAAAACCAATAGTGGTAAAAAGTGCCAGAACAAAAATAATCCAGTTTTGATGTCCGTAGAAGTCTCCTAATGCGGCACCTACAATAATTCCAGAGATAGATAATGGCAACGTACGCAGTCTAGCTGCGTTAAGCCATGCTTTAAATTTTGTCAATCTAGTAAGGATCTTCTATTTGTATGCGTTTTCCGTTTTGGTAAGATGCAACAAAAGCATCATCAAAGCCCATTTTCACTAACTGATACCGAAATGATCGTGCTTCTTCAATTGTTTCAAAATTACCTAAGGAATACGAGTAAAACGGATTTGTTTTTACAAACAAGGTGTTTGTTAATGATTCTGAAGCTAAGGTTACATTATTATCTACAAATGATTTTATTTGAACAGAATATATTTTTTCCTTATCTAAAAATTCTTTAGCAAGATAAAATTCCTTTACATTACTAAGCTCCTCATTTTTTAATTTTAAATTGTCCATTCTAGATTTAATAGCATCCAAACTATCTAAATCATAAACAACCAATTTATTGTTAGTGTCAGGCGCACTACTTCTTCTGCCTGCATTAAATACATACAAGGCAAAAATTCCTAATAGAAATACACTGGTAACCCCTGCAAGAATATTTCTTTGTATTTTATTTGTTTTAAGCTCTTTATTCTTGTACTTAATTTGATCTAATAGACGTTCATTAAGTATTTGAGCCTTATCGATATCCTTATGTAAGTCAAGTAAATCGCTTTCTTCAATAAATGGCATATTAAACTTGTATTAGGGGAATTATTTCTATTTCAAATAAAAACTGTTCGTTTAATTGTAAATGTATATATTTCTTAAAAGGAAAGGAAACATTTTACCTTATTATTTCACTGAAAATCATGTTATTGCAGATAAGATAATATAAGCTTACTTTTTAAAGCAAATAAATACCGTCTGGCTTTATAGCAATTTTACGATCTTTATATAAAGTACCGATACTCTTCTTAAAAACCTTTTTACTCATCTGTAATTTAGCCGTAATTTCATCAGGAGAAGATTTATCATGTAAGTTTAAAAAACCACCTTCTTTTTCTAATCTATTATAAATTATATTAGCCGCAGGCTCTATACTTTCATACCCGATTGGTTTTAGATTTACATCTATTTTATGATCAGGTCTAATGTGTTTTATATACCCTTTAAGAGTATCACCCACTGCAATTTTCTTAAATACTTGATCAGTATAAACTAGCCCCTTATGCTTATCATCGATGATAACATCCCAACCTAAGTCATTCTGTCTAGTAACCACCAAATCTACTTCATCATTGACTTCTACCGTTAATTCTTCATTATCTAAGAATTTATCTAGTTTGTTTGATCCTACTAGCCTGAATGATTTTTCATCAAGATAACAGTAAATAACATACCACTGACCTTCTTGCATACGTTCTCGTTGCTCTCTAAACGGAACTAAAAGATGTTTTTCTAGCCCCCAATCTAAAAATGCGCCAATATTATTTACTTCCACAACTTTTAAAAGTCTAAAAGTATCTCTAAATATATAAGGCGTTAAAGAAGTCACTACTGGGCGCTCATCAAAATCTAAATAGCAGAAAACAGTAAGCTTTTCTCCTATTTCGTAAATTTCTGGAACATATTTATTGGGCAACAAAACATCATTACCTTCATCATCACCTAAAAAAAGTCCAACACTGGTATCTCTTAAAATTTCTAATGTGTTGTAATTACCTAATTCTATCATGTTGCAAAAGTACGTTTTATAACATAAATTTTATCAAAAATATTCGTTGAAGTGTAGAAACAAAAAAGCCGTTTCATTTTTAGTGAAACGGCTTTTAATTCTATATGTTGATTTACTTGTTGTAAACAGCTTCTTTTTTAAAGTGTTTTGCTAGCATATAATAAACAACAGCTCTGTGCTTATTGCGGTTAGAAGAACCGTACTTTTCTAAAACACTTTCAATCGCAGGCATCATGTCTGCGTTTTCCGTCATTCCTAACTTTTTAATTAAAAAGTTATTCATTACGGTATCTTTTTCTTTTTGATCTCCTCCAGAAACTTTAGAAGCATCTGCATTATATATTGCCGGACCTAATCCTATGGCAACTTTTGTTAATAAATCCATGTCAGCAGCTTCACCAAATTTATCTTTAATGTCCGCGGCATACTTTACGATTAATTCGTCTCTTTTACTCATAATTGTTAGTGTTCTTTTATTTAAGAATATTAATGTTTGCCTAAGATATAAAATCAAAGTAACTAAGCAAAATTTTATTATTAATAAGTCTAGGCGTTTTTATCTCTAACAATTTAGGCATTTTACTGCCTTTATAAAAATTAATTAAGGCTTTTTCTAAGTTTTTCTCATTATCAACCATTTCATGAAGAATATTATAACCGCTACAAAGTTTAGCTATATCAATAGCATGAGTAGTCTCAAAAAAGGTTTCAAAATTTGCGGTATCTTCTTGACCAGGTAAAATCCTGAAGATTCCTCCGCCATCATTATTAAGAACAATAACTCTAAAATCTGACCGTATATTTTTATTCCATAAACCATTACTATCGTATAAAAAACTAATATCTCCAGTAATTAACAAGGTAGGTTCTTGATGGTAAATAGCTGCTCCTACAGCTGTAGACGTAGACCCGTCTATACCACTGGTGCCCCGATTACAAAAAACTGTAATACTTGGGTCTATGGCAAATAACTGTGCATAGCGTACGGTAGAACTATTTGCCAAATGCAGTTGGTAATTTTTCGGAATTGATTTTGCGATTTTAGAGAAGGCCAACATATCTGAAAAAGGAATTTCATTTAAATATTGATTTCTCTTGACTTCATAATTTCTCTTCACCGCAGACCAATACGAATAATAATCACTTTCAATAGCTTTAAGCTTTGGTATAAAAGACCTAAAAAAAGTGTTTTCTGAAGTTTCAAAATGATGTGTAATAGAAAAAAAAGTATCGTATGCTTTTTTAGCATCAATATGCCAATGCACTCCAGCTTTATAGGTACGTAAAAAATTCTTTATCTTCTTAGATACTATGAGTCCGCCAAAAGTAAGCACTATATCGGGTTGTAATTTTTTAAATAACTCATCACTGTTAACAGATTTTTCTATAGGAGCAATAAGACTATCGATACTCGTAAAAAAATTGGGGTGGTGTAAGTTTGATGTTGTTTCTGTTAATACGATGACCGATTTATCAGTAGCTAGAAAATCAAGATATTCTTGAGCTACCGCATTTGGGTATGCTACACCTACCAAAACTAATTTTCGTTTTGCTTGGTTCCAACTAGTTGCAAAGGCTGTCAAATCTTCTACAGCATCAAGCTCAGGCTTTTTATACACTAGAGCTGGCTGATGATTTGGTACCGTTGTGGCATTATACAACGGCTCCTCAAATGGCACATTTATATGCACAGGAGACATGGTTTCAATAGCTAATTGAAACGCCTGCCCCAATTCTTTATCATTATAAGCCTCAATTTGCGCTTGTTGATTTTCTAGCGACGTACTTGAACTAAGTAAACTTTTTCCTTGTTTTTTTATAGTTTCTGTAGCGTGACTTACATCTAGTTTTAAATTAGCCGAATACCCAATATGGCGATCAAAAACATGATCCTGACGAATGGTTTGTCCGTCTCCAATATCAATCTTATAAGGCGGTCTATCCGCAGAAATTACCACTAATGGAATATCACTATAAAAAGCTTCTGAAATAGCAGGATAATAATTTAAAAGTGCACTCCCAGAAGTACATATCACCGCAACGGGCTTCTGTTGTTGCTGTGCCATACCTAATGCAAAAAAAGCAGCACAACGTTCATCTACCACACTGAAGCAATTGAAGTAGTCATCTTCTGTAAACGTAATGGTTAAAGGTGCATTTCGTGAACCTGGAGAAATAACAATTTCTTTTATGCCATATATTTTGCAATAGTGGGCAACGGTTTGTGCTGAGGGTATTGTAGAGTATTTCAATCTAATTATTTTATGGGAACAAAATTACAATACAACTTTAAGCATTGTATTACTTTTTGCTACCGTTTCTTCCCATTCTTTTTCGGGATCTGATTCATGCGTAATTCCGCCACCAACATATACCAGTGCTTTTTTATCTTTTAACTGCATGCACCTAAGGTTTACGTATAGCGACGTTGTATTTTTGACCGTTTTATAAGCCTGATTCTCTCTATTGCGCCTATTGCTTGATCTAAAATTCTCTTCTTTAAAATTAAGCTCACCTAAAAACCCCGTGTAGTATTCTCTAGCGTAATTTTCGTTTTCTAAAATAAAAGCCTTGGCTTGTGCTTTAGGCAACCCACATACTGCTGGCGTAGGATGTAAAGCTGCAATAATTTCTTTTAGATTATAGGTAGCTAATCTTCCAGAAACCGATGTTCTTAAATGCCATAGACTTCCTGCTCTCACGGATTCTGTTTCAGAAATAGTTAAATTATCTACACTACTTTCTAAGGCAGCTACGATATAATCCGTAACCAATTTCTGTTCCTCTAATTCTTTTGTTCCCCAAACAGGAGCTTTACCTTCTTCTACTTTTTTGGTCCCTGCCAGAGACATAGTCTTCAGCTGTTTATTTTCTGTTCTAAGTAAAATTTCAGGAGTTGCCCCCAACCATAAACCCACTTTAGGGTGATACCAGAGATAACAAAAAGCATTTGAATAACTTGCAAGTAAAGCGTCAAACAATGTAAAGGCCGACTTACGAGTACCTACTTCCAGTTTTCTGGAAAGCACTACTTTCTTTACTCCGGCATTTTCAATCGCTTCAATAGCTTTATGTACTAAATTGATATGAAATTCTTTTTGAGCGTCATCTTGGACAACAGATAAACTAGCAAGATCCTTTATGCTTTCTGAAGCTATATATTCAGCTTCATGTTTTTCATCAGACTGTAACAAAACAATCCTATCGTCCGTATTAAACGGAGCAAAAATAAAACCTGTTTTAGAAAAGTCTTCTACATAATGAAGCACATCGTCCTTTTGGAAAACCCCATTAACAGTAGATTCTGAAGGTTTCCTATACAAAACAAATGGTTTTGAAGTCTTAAAATGATTTTTTGCTTTATAAAATAAATCGTGCAACATATTACTTTTTAGGTAATGATATGGTCGTAAGTTTACAAATAGATATTAAATTATCATTGGCATCAGTAAGTTTAATATCCCAAACTTGGGTGGTTCTCCCCTTATGAATGATTATTGCTTTTGCATAGACAAAACCCTCACGAATACTTTTTACATGATTTGCAGAGATTTCTAATCCCCGAACGGTAACTTCTTGTGCATTTAAAAATATATACGATGCCGCACTTCCTACACTTTCTGCAAGAGCCACCATAGCTCCTCCATGCAAAATACCGTCTGGCTGAAACACTTTTGGTGTTACCGGCATTTTACCTACTAAATAATTTTCTCCAACATCAACATAAGTAATATCTAAAGTTTCCATCAATGTACCTTTGGTAGTATCATTGCAAATCTTTAGTATTTTCTCTTTAAAATCTTCCATAAAATCATTTTATGTAAAATTAACGATTCCTAGAACAACAAAAGCAATGATTACAAGCGCAATTTGAATATTCTTTTTTAAATTTCATGACTGAATACCTATTCTATAAAAAATTGAAATGAACACCACAGAAAAACAAGTTTCCTATACCACAAGCAATACCTATGAAACCCTAAATACACGTACTAAAAAAACAAAAAATGTTTGGATTGTTTTCCATGGTATTGGTTATTTGAGTAGGTACTTTCTAAAGTATTTTAATGAATTGAATCCAGAAGAAAACTATATCATTGCTCCGCAAGCACCTTCTAAATACTATTTAAACAAAAAGTATGTACATGTTGGCGCTAGTTGGCTTACCAAAGAGAATACTCTATTAGAAATGAAAAATGTTTCTAATTATTTAGATGCTGTCCTTGCTGCAGAAGAAATCCCAGAAAACACTAATATTATTGTTTTCGGATTTTCTCAAGGAGTTTCCATAGCCTCCAGATGGGCCACCTTAAACCACATAAAATGTACGCAACTAATACTGTATGCCGGAGGAATACCTAACGAAATAACTCCTGAAAAATTTAAGTTTTTAGAAGACCATAAAACGCAAGTAAAAGTTATTATTGGCACTAAAGATGAATATTTAAATGAAGAACGTATGCAATCTGAATCTAAAAGAATAGCAACCTTGTTCAATGACAAAGCAGAAATCATCACTTTTGAAGGAGGACATGAAGTAAGGAAAGATATTATTAATAGTTTAGTTAAATGAAAACAGAAGCCATTATACTAGAAAACGATTTTGTAAAACTTGTACCACTGAGCTTGGAAAATTTTCAATACCTCTACTCTATTGCTAAACAGCCTAAATTGGTACAATACTCCCCCTCTGCAATTGAAACTCCCGCAGCTTTAGAAAACTATGTGAAGATTGCTTTACAATACCAAGATGCAGAAACTAGCATTCCGTTTATTGTATATGATAAAAGAATTAGCAGCTATGCTGGCAGCACCCGTTTCATGAACATCAATTGGAAAAATAAAACACTAGAGATTGGCGCTACTTGGATTGGGAGAGAATTTCATGGCACCGGATTAAATACTCAAATGAAAGCTTTAATGCTCCAGTACGCCTTCACAACATTACACATGGAAAAAATAGAATTTAGGATAGATGAACGCAACATTGCCTCCCGTAAAGCAGTAGAAAAATTGGGCTGCGTTCTAGAAGGTGTCTTACGGAATAATGTGTATTTATTAGATGGATTTAAACGTAATACGTGCTGCTACGGACTTTTAAAAGAAGAATGGTTGATGGTTGATGGTTGATGGTTGATGGTTGATGGTTGATGGTTGATGGTTGATGGTTGATGGTTGATGGTTGATGGTTGATGGTAAGTTCAAAAATTTGAGTCTCACTAACAAGTAGTAAATAAAAACATTCAAGAATCAAATGTAAAATAAAAATACACGGTCAATTAGAGTGATGAAGCAAGTCTAATTAAAACCGCTACAGTTTCAATTGAGAAACTTCTTCTACCGATAGTCTTCTCCCTTCTTCAAAACCCAAATAGTCATCATCCCCAAATTTCTCGGACCAAAAGCCATCTAGAACATTGTCATTTATAATTTTGTACACCACAACACCTTTAAAGGTTTTAGGTCTATTTTTTAATTCTCCACGATATGAAAAGTTAATGACTAGAACGTCATCTTTAAAAAACCCCTTTCCAGTTTGCGTTTGCTCACCTCCTATCGTCCAGATAGCATCTACACGGTTCTTACTAGTCACAATTAATCGCAAGTATCCAGTATAACCTGAATGATCTTTATCTTGATTATAACCTATAATCTCGTATATTCCTTCTACTGTTTTGATAGCCATAAAATAAATAATTAAAAAATAATGTCTGTTATCACAGCATACTGAAATAACAGGTTCTGTTTTCGTTATAAAATACCAACCCTTCTTAAAAACTCAATGTTTTTAGCATTTAATTTAGTGATTGGCCGTTCTATATAAGAATTAGGATGCTTCTTCTTTTCTTCTGCTACCCAAATTTCTATTTCTTTTTCTGTCATAAAATAATCAAAATAATTTTCTGGTGGTGCCACTACAAAAATCATCAAAGGATAATAGCTATAATTAGTGCTATAAATTTGTTTCCCACCTTCTTTAGCGCTAGCACCAACAAACCAAGTACCATCAAATCCTTCTACTATTTCATCGTCAAGATTATTTTCATGATAAATTTTTAATCCTCCGCGATTATAATTCAACTGCTTTATACCGAGAATGGGAATTGAATTGTTATGAAACTTAAAAGAAGTTCTTGCCACTCCAGAAGTATTAACTTTTATCAATCTAGAACCACATAGGCCGAAAAAAGTGTTCGTCCAGATTTCATTTTGAGCCTTAATTTCATCGTATTTTATGGCAACAATACCTTTGTAAGAATTTGGTAAAATAATAGTCTGCCTATAGGGCCTCCAAACATACCAAGAAATTAATATCACATATATAAATGGAAAAATAATTAAAAAGAAGTCCGATAGTTGAAGTTTACGCTTGTTAAGCGAAGTTTGAACTACCGATTTTCTGAAAATATATTTTAAAATAAAAAACAGAATTAAAAGCAGAAACCCCACTATAGCTATAGGCCATAAGTTGGTAAAAACAAAACTCAAGGCCAATAAAACACCAAAAAATAGATAGTAAATTCCGGTATTTCGCAGTCGTTTCATCAATTTAATTTAATTGTTTTTTTTTCAAATTATTTTATAAAAACCCTCAAAATATTCAGTAAAAAAATAAGAAACCTACTCTTCTATTGCAGCCACCTCATAGTATTTTATTTTACGGCTGATAAATGTATTGTCTGGGGTTATAATCTGTTTGATCCAATTGCCTTTATCACCATTGTCATACTGGTAGATATATTCTTTTGTGCTTACCAGTTTACCATGTTGTGTTTTTACTTCGGTAAGCATACCTAACGTATTGTAGCTGTAGGTCTTTAATTCTTTTGAAAAGAAAGCATTAGTGCTTGTATCAAAATCAAAGAAATTCTCGGAAACTACCTTATCCTGTTGATTAAAAATTTGCTCTAGTGCTTTTGAAGGCTTTCCTTCTAAAAATTCTTTAGTTAACTCAATACGTTGTACGCCTTTCAATTTTGTTTTACGGTCCGACACACGCACCGTTTTTTGTACTTCATTATTTATCGTGTATGTCGTTGTTGCTTCTCCTTTATCTGTGGTATAGGTTACCATTGTACTTTCTATACCACTGTCATTATTCCGCTTAATTTCTACCAACTTATCTGCTGCATCATAGAAGTACTCGTACTGATCTAAAAATTCTTTGGTATATGAAATTATGTTTTCTGTTATTTTTTTACCGGATGGAATGCTATCGTAACTATAAATATTAGCAATTGAAGTACTTTTATCAAAAACACCATCTCGGTAATTCTCAACTCTTTTTTCGCTTATTTCCTCATTTACGAATCGGTAATACGTAATATCATAATCGGCCTCATTATAACGCGTGGTAAGCTTTGTGAGTACTCCCTTCTCATTAAAATTGAATTCTTCTTTTCCGTAATCGGTAATTACAAAACAGGTCTTTACTTTTCCTACTAAATCAAAATCAGAAATCGTAAAAATTTTTGCCTTTTGGGCGCTTGCCGTCAAAGCCGCAAACATAAAAGCTGGTACCAGAAAAGTTCTCAACATTTTTAAAGGGTAGTTTTTTATCATACCACAAATTTAGTAGTTATTCTATGAAAAGCATTTAAGGAATATTAATTAATTGTGATAATTCTAAAACCAATAACTATATACTCAAAAACTGAGCACAATTACACATTTCTTACTTCCTTTTAAAACAAAAAAATAACCCCAACTGATATAGTCGGAGTTATTTTCTCATCGTATTTTTTTTTTAAATGATCCCGATTTGCATCGGGATAAGCGATTCACACATTTTCGTTTACAAACAAAAAAAACTCCAACTAATACCGTTGGAGTTTTCTTCTAATCGTGTTTTTTCAAAAGATCCAGATTTGCATCGGGATAAGCGATTCACATATTTTCGTTTGTAACGAAAATAGTTTGTTGCTTACTTAACTTCTTCGAAATCTACGTCTTCTACGTTATCACCTTCAGCTGATTCTGCACCTGCAGCAGCATCTGGTCCTGGAGCAGCACCACCTTGTCCTTCAGCTTGCGCTTTGTACATTTCTTCAGAGGCAACTTTCCAAGCTTCGTTAATCTTATCTAAAGCTGGAGCAATAACAGCGATGTCTTTCAACTCATATGCTGCTTTTAATTCCGTTAAAGCATCTTCTACTGGTTTTTTCTTATCATCAGATAATTTATCACCAAATTCAGCTAATTGCTTTTCTGTTTGGAAGATCATTCCATCAGCTTCGTTTAATTTATCAGCAGTTTCTTTAAGTTTTTTATCAGACTCAGCATTAGCTTCTGCTTCTGCTTTCATTTTCTTAATTTCTTCTTCTGTTAAACCTGAAGAAGCTTCAATTCTAATATCCTGCGTTTTGTTCGTAGCTTTATCTGTTGCTGATACTTTAATAATACCATTAGCATCAATATCAAAAGTTACTTCAATTTGAGGTGTTCCTCTTTGTGCTGGTGGAATACCATCTAAATGGAAACGTCCGATATTTTTGTTATCTGCCGCCATTGGTCTTTCACCTTGTAAAACGTGAATTTCTACTGATGGCTGATTGTCTGCAGCTGTAGAGAATACTTGAGATTTCTTAGTAGGAATCGTTGTATTCGCTTCAATCAACTTTGTCATTACACCACCCATAGTTTCAATACCTAATGATAATGGAGTAACATCTAATAATAATACATCTTTAACATCTCCTGTTAAAACACCACCTTGAATTGCAGCACCTACCGCTACAACTTCATCAGGGTTAACACCTTTTGATGGTTTTTTACCGAAGAATTTCTCAACAGCTTCAACAACAGCAGGGATTCTTGTAGAACCACCAACTAAGATAATTTCATCGATATCACTTTTAGATAAACCTGCATTTTTTAATGCTGTAGCACAAGGCTCAATAGTTCTTTTTACTAAATCATCAATTAATTGATTAAATTTAGCTAAAGTCAATGTACGAACTAAATGCTTAGGTCCACTAGCAGTAGCCGTTACATATGGCAAGTTAATTTCTGTTGATGCAGAAGAAGATAATTCAATTTTCGCTTTTTCAGCAGCTTCACGTAAACGTTGTAAAGCCATTGCATCATCACGTAAATCAATACTTTCTTCCCCTTTAAACTCATCCGCTAACCAATCAATAATTTTTTGATCAACATCATCACCACCTAAGTGAGTATCACCATCTGTAGCCAATACTTCAAAAACGCCATCTCCTAATTCAAGGATAGAAACATCATGCGTACCACCACCAAAATCAAAAACAACAATTTTTTGATCGGTATCTTTCTTATCCATACCATATGCTAAAGATGCAGCAGTTGGTTCGTTGATAATACGTTCTACCGTTAAACCAGCAATTTCACCAGCTTCTTTTGTTGCTTGTCTTTGCGCATCGTTAAAATATGCAGGAACCGTAATTACCGCTCTTGTTACAGTCTGACCTAAATAGTCTTCTGCAGTTTTCTTCATTTTCTGAAGAATCATTGCAGATAATTCTTGTGGCGTATATAAACGACCATCAATATCTACTCTTGGAGTGTCATTATCTCCTTTTACTACTTTATAAGGTACTCTCTTTGCTTCTGTACTAGATTCAGAGAATTTGTTCCCCATAAAACGTTTAATAGAATAAATCGTTTTGGTTGGGTTTGTAACTGCTTGTCTTTTTGCAGGATCTCCTACTTTAATCTCACCACCTTCTACAAATGCGATAACTGATGGTGTAGTTCTTTTTCCTTCTGCATTAGGGATTACAACAGCTTCATTACCTTCCATTACAGAAACGCAAGAGTTTGTAGTTCCTAAATCTATTCCTATAATTTTACTCATCTCTTATTATATTTAATTATTAGTGCTTTTTATATTCTCTTATCTATTTGGCAAACAATATGCCAAGAGAACAAAACTGACAGGATGTCATTTTTAAAAGCTAATCACTGCAAAGAGAGGTGTTTTTTAACCATAGCTGACACTTTTATAAAAAATAATAGACGTTAGTACTGCTACTATTTCAGCCTTTTATGTGTAACATTTCTTTCCACTGGGTTGTATACCTAGGACTTCGTTCTTCTTTTATCAATTCCCATTCTTTAATTCGGGTTCCTACCAAGGCAGATGACACTTTAGATTTTCCAAATTTAAGGTTTAAACTATCTACTACTTTCGTTAGTTTACTTTTTGATGCGGATGGAATTTCAAACAAATTACCTTGTACATAATGCTCTGGAATAATCCCTAAAAGATTAACACCTACTTTTTTATAGCGGAAGCCTAACCTATATATAAGGTGTAATGCTTTTTTAGCCTCCTTTATTAATACAAAGGTATCATTCGTAGGAATAGTTAATTGTACCGTAACACTATTAGCGTATTGCTTGTCTTTGTTGCTGTGGTAATTAGTGGTAACAAAAACTTGTAATGCACTTGCGCAAGAACCTTGTGCACGAAGCACTTCTGTAACTTCGCCCACATAATAAGAGCATGCTTCTTCTATAATAGCTAACTCCGATAATTTTTTTCCAAATGATTTTGCCGTACCTATAGCTTTCTTCTTTTTTAAATCAATACTAAAGTCCATCGCTATTTCTCCATTAAGTTCTCGCCACGTACGTTCTCCAACGACGGTCATTTCTTTACGAACCCATGCCAAAGGAAGCTTAGAAAAATCATAAGCCGTAGCCACACCAATTTTCATGACACGCTCACTGTGTTTTCTGCCAATTCCCCACACATCTTTAACAGCACACCATTTTAAGGCGTCTATACGGTCTTTTTCTGAATTGATGACACACACGTAGTTTTTATCAGGTACTTTCTTCGCTATTTTATTAGCTAATTTTGATAATACTTTTGTTCGTGCTATCCCCACTCCAACGGGCAAACCTGTATATTTAAAAATAGTATCTTTAATTTGATGTGCATATTGCTCTAACTCTTCTTCTGGAACATCACTCAAATCTAAAAAAGACTCATCAATGCTATAAATTTCTACCCGCGCCGAAAAAGTCTTTAAAATATTGATCACCCGTTGTGACATTTCTCCATACAAGGTATAGTTCGATGAAAAAAAAACGACCTTATGTTCTAGCAGCTGTTTTTTAATTTTAAAAACAGGCTCAAACATGGGGATATTAGTTAGCGCTTTCGCCTCTTTATTTGCTGCAATAATACATCCATCATTATTACTTAATACAACTACAGGTCTTCCTATAAGATCTGGCCTAAACACCAATTCACAAGAGGCATAAAAACTATTACAATCTACTAATGCTATCATTTGCACGAATGTATTATATAAGTAATTACACCCCACAGGGTAAATTCTTCTTGTGTCTGTTTAGGCGGAATCCGAATAACCTTAAATTGCCCTTCTACAATAACTAGCGCTAAATTATTTTCCTTCGGATAAAAAGAACGGTCTATAATTAAAACATCATGTTTATAAATAGCAAAATCTGCCAATTCATCGCTATCTATTCGCACATAAAAAGTTGCATCGCCATTGCTAATAAGTTCCTGCTCTAGGTTGATAGAAGGTTCTAAATAATGTGTAGCGGGACTTGGAAATCCAGTTTGTTTTGATACTTCAGGCGCATGACGCTTTTCTGCTTTTTTAATTTTTCCGTGAGAAAATAGTTCCATGATGCAAAAATATGGATATATTCCTAATTAATGGATATTATCCCGAAATAAATAAATTTAGTAATTGTGAAATTAGTCAGTACATTTACCTTTTAAAGTTGCATTTATAACAAAAAAATTATGGAGTCAATCAGTACTTTTGATATGCTTAAAATTGGGGTGGGACCATCAAGCTCGCACACCCTAGGACCTTGGCGTGCTGCAGAAAAATGGATTGGAGAATTACAAGAAAGTGAAAACTTCTTAGATGTTGCAGAAATAAATGTATCTATTTACGGTTCGTTATCACTTACTGGTAAAGGACATGCTACGGATTATGCTATTATGCTAGGCTTGTCTGGACAAGATCCTGAATATATCCCTATAGAACATATAACTAGTATCGTACAACGCATTAAAGAGGAACAGAGAATTGAATTAGGCGGGAAACGTACACTTCCCTTTAATCCTGAAAAAAATATAATTTTTAAAAAAGAATTCCTTCCGTTCCATGCCAATGGGATGACTTTTGAAGCCACTTTATACACGGGTAAAAAGATTAAGAATACGTATTATTCTATCGGTGGTGGGTTTGTAGTAAAAGAAGAGCGAAAAAGAGCTAAGAAAAATATTGAAAAGTTTAAAGCCTTTCCTTTTCCCGTAACAAATGGAGTAGAGTTGCTAGACTTTTGTTCAAAGGAAAACAAAATTATTTCAGAAATTGTTTTAGAAAACGAACGCTCTTTGCGTACGGATGCTGAAATTGACCACGAGTTACATCGCATCTGGGATACCATGTTAGAATGTATGTATATAGGTTGCCATACCGAAGGCTCTTTACCTGGCGGACTAAATGTACGCAGACGTGCATTTGATATCCATAAAAAATTAAAAGATAGCGAACCCTATACATCTCCTCAAGAATGGCTTTCTGCCATCAGAAAAACTGAAGTTAAATTTAGACAAATCTTACAATGGGTAAGCTGTTTTGCTTTAGCTGTTAATGAAGTAAATGCTTCTTTAGGACGTGTAGTTACCGCTCCTACAAATGGTAGTGCTGGTGTAATACCTGCCGTTCTTATGTATTATTTAGTGATTGAAGACCATAAAGCAGGTTTTGATGATATTAAAAAATTCTTATTGGTTTCTGGAGAAATTGGAAGTATCTTTAAAAAAGGAGCTACTATTTCTGCAGCCATGGGCGGGTGCCAAGCTGAAATTGGCGTATCATCTGCAATGGCAGCAGGAGCGCTTACTGAATTATTAGGCGGTAGCCCCGAACAAGTATTAATGGCAGCAGAAATTGCAATGGAACATCATTTAGGCTTAACTTGTGACCCAATTGGTGGTTTGGTACAAATACCTTGTATTGAGCGTAACTCTATGGGCGCCATTAAAGCAATTAATGCTGCAGAATTAGCACTAGGCTCAGACCCTAAAGATGCTAAAGTTCCTTTAGACAAAGTAGTACAAACCATGTGGGAAACTGCAAAAGATATGAACTCTAAATATAAAGAAACCTCTGAAGGTGGCTTAGCTGTAGGTGTTTTCTTGAGTGATTGTTAAATTAATTAAAACTAAAAAAAAGAAACATGGCAAAAAGTAAAGATGCGAAGAAGAACGTAAAAAAAGAGCCCTTAAAAACGGCTAAAGAAAAAAAAGAAGAAAAAAGAGCTAAGAAAAAGTAATAGCACTATTTAAATCTCTGAAAGAATTATTCTTCAGAGATTTTTTTTATTGCTCACACTTTTATGGTCAAGATCAATACTCGTTTATTAAAAATATATTATTTTTTTTTGTAGCGATTTTCTTGTTACTTCACTATAAAAATATTGAAAGATGAATAGATTAAAACATATTGAAAGTGAACTATCCAGTTTACGGCAACACTTAAAATTTCACGCGCTTTACACGAATCTTAACGATTTAGATGATGTTAAGATCTTTATGGAACATCATGTATTTGCTGTTTGGGACTTTATGTCGCTTTTAAAAGCATTACAAATAGATTTGACGAACACCACTACCCCATGGATTCCTAGAAAAAATGCCACTTTAGCACGTTTTATCAATGAGATTGTTCATGGTGAAGAAAGTGACATTAATGAACTAGGAGAGCCTAAAAGTCATTTTGAAATGTACTTAGAGGCCATGAATCAAGTGGGCGCAAGTACAGCCACCATCAATTCATTTATAAAGGCTATCGAAACAGGTAAATCTGTTACAGCTGCATTAGCGACAATTGATATTGACCAATCGGTTTCAGATTTTGTTACCTTTTCATTTGATGCTATTTACACGAAGAAAACACATGTAGTTGCTTCTGCCTTTACTTTTGGGCGTGAAGATTTAATTCCAGATATATTTTTTGAAATATTAAAACAAGCTGATAAGGAAAATACGGAGTATACTAAACTAAGGTACTATTTAGAGCGACATATAGAATTAGATGGCGATGAACACGGCCCGCTTTCCTTAAAAATGATTTCAGAATTATGTGGGGATGACACGACCAAATGGGAAGAAACATTAGTCGTAGCTAAAGAGGCCTTGCAAAAACGCATTGAACTTTGGGATGGCATCAATCAATTAATCCTGAAACAAAAAAAGGCTCCAAAGAAATAAGATTCTAAAATGGACTATCGCATTGAAATGCTTCCAGAGAAAAAGATGGTAGGCAAACAACTAACTATGTCTTTTACTACCGATAGCACTCCAAAACTTTGGGAGAGTTTTATGCCACATAAAAAGTTAATCCTAAATACTATGGGCACAGATCTATATAGTATACAAAAGTATCCTGAGGGTTTTAATTATCAAGATTTTGATCCTAATACGCTGTATACAAAATGGGCTGCCATAGAAGTTACTAATTTTGATATGGTGCCAAATGCTTTTGAAACCTATATACTCAAAGGCGGATTGTATGCCGTTTTTAAACATATAGGATCTGCTACAGCATTTCAAAAAACTTTTGAGGCTATTTTTATAGAATGGTTACCCCAGTCTGATTATGTATTGGATGATCGGGAACATTTTGAATTACTAGGTGAAAAATATAGTAATACAAATCCTAATTCTGAAGAAGAAATTTGGATTCCTATCCGATTGAAAAACTAAATTGGTTTTACCCCGTAAAGACTTAGAATCTATATCCAATCCTTAAATGTAAATTTGCAACAGCATCACTATCATTTTCCAAATAGCCCGCATTTTTAGCAAAAGTATACAAATAACCAATACCTATTCCTGCCTCATAGATGAAGTGTTTGCCAATAGGTCTTCTAATTCCCCAAGTAGGAATAATAGCGATATCACTAATGATTCTAATATTTTCATAGTTAGAGATAACAAACCAATCTGGATGATAGGACGTTTTTAAGCTGATAAAATTTCCGCTGTTCCCATCAATTCTACGTGATTTGTTGATTCGTTTATTCAAATTGTAATACAACCTTGGTTCTAAGGTCAATACCGGCGCTAATAAAAAACCTGTTCCATCATAAAAAGCGCCTCCCCAGATACCTGTATCAAAGCCTATTTCTGAACGCAAGGCTATTGTAGCTGATAGTTTTGATTCGTTTTGAACCCAAATTCCTAGAAACCCTGTTTGAATGCCGTAGGTAGATTGCTCCACACTAGCATTTTGAGAATGCACTACTAAACAAAGGCTACAGAAAGCTAATGTTGCTAAAAATGTTTTCATTTTCTATATTTAAAGAAGGTTATGATGATTCCATGCTAAGACACAAGAATTATGCCGAATTTAATCTATATAAAATTATACACCCTACTAAACATTCATTTTTTATACGGTAATAAAAATTTAAAACTGCAATACATGAAGCTCAAAAAACCGAATCAATTTCCTTACTTTTAACGCACCAAATAAAAGAACTAATGTCTGTTGCAAAAAAAGAATATAAAAGAGTGACTGTGAAATCTCTTATAGAGATGAAAAAGAACGGTGAAAAAATTTCAATGTTAACAGCCTATGATTATTCTATGGCTAAAATTGTTGATGCTGCGAATGTAGATGTCATCCTTGTTGGCGATTCTGCAAGTAATGTAATGGCTGGGCATGAAACAACGCTACCTATTACCTTGGATCAAATGATCTATCATGCATCATCTGTAATTAGAGCGGTAAATAGAGCCTTAGTTGTGGTAGATTTACCCTTCGGAAGCTACCAAAGCGACCCTAAAGAAGCCTTACGTTCTGCTATTAGAATCATGAAAGAAAGCGGAGGCCATGCTGTAAAACTTGAAGGTGGTTTAGAAATTAAAGAATCTGTAAAAAGAATATTAAATGCAGGGATTCCTGTAATGGGGCATTTAGGATTAACGCCACAATCTATATATAAATTTGGCACCTATACGGTACGCGCCAAAGAAGAGGAAGAAGCTATTAAACTAAAAGAAGATGCTTTAATGCTTGAAAAAGCAGGGTGTTTTGCAATCGTTTTAGAGAAAATTCCAGCTACATTGGCTAAAGAAGTTGCTGAGCTCGTTACTATTCCAGTCATAGGCATTGGTGCAGGTAATGGTGTTGATGGCCAAGTATTAGTGGTCCATGATTTAGTAGGACTTACTCAAGAGTTTAACCCTAGATTTTTACGTAGGTATATGAACTTATATGAAGAAATGGGAAAAGCTATATCTGATTATGTATCCGATGTAAAAAGCAGAGATTTTCCTAGTGATGATGAGCAGTATTAATTTGAATCGTTAAGTTTTTAAATTCTTGAATTTAAAAAAAATGAATTCAAGAATTTAATAGAACGTTATCCCAAATTTGAGTTCTATAACTAACTTGTCAAAAAATCTCATTAACTAAAAATTTTAATAGCTAATAACCCATTTTACTTTTTGAAAAAAATAGCCATTCTTATTCTCGTTTTTTTAAATATTGGTTGTGATCAAATCAGTAAAAAGATGGTCCGTAACACCGTAGACAAAAATGATTATATTCAATTAGTGCAAGATAATTTTATTCTTACTAATGTAGAAAATACAGGAGCCATGCTTGGTTTTGGACAAAGCTTTCCTCCTATTTTAAAAATTATTCTATTGCAGATTCTACCCGTACTTGTACTCGTTATTATTCTGATAAATATTTTAAGAAAGACACATTTAAACAAGTGGCTGATACTCGCTTTTTCTTTTGTAATTGGAGGAGGAATAGGCAACTTAATAGATAGGATTGCTTTTGGTAGTGTCACTGATTTTTTTATATTGAAAGTCGGTATCTTTAAAACAGGGATTTTCAATATGGCCGATGTTTCGGTAACTGTTGGAGTTATTCTTATTTTTATTTTAAGCTTACGTCATAAAAAACTTGAATTTTAGTGGATAACAAAATACTATCAACAGCCAACAATCTTCTAGTAATCTATGAAGACAATCATTTAATTGCTATTAATAAACGCCCCGGTGATATTGTTCAAGGAGACAAAACTGGTGATGCACCTTTAAGTGATGTTGTAAAGGAGTACATCAAAATAAAATATAATAAACCAGGTAATGTATATTTAGGGGTTGCTCATCGCTTAGACAGACCTACCTCAGGAATTGTTGTTTTTGCAAAAACATCAAAAGCATTGCCTAGATTAAATAAGTTATTTGCAGAAAAAGAGGCAAAAAAAACCTATTGGGCTGTGGTAAAAAATCAACCACCAAAACAAAACGATTTGCTTACCCATTGGCTAAAACGCAATACCAAACAGAACAAATCATACGCAAACACAAAAGAAGTCCCCGAAAGCAAAAAAGCCATTCTAAGTTATACAATTGCTAAGAAACTAGACAACTATTTTCTTTTAGAGATTGATTTACACACGGGAAGACATCATCAAATTCGCGCTCAATTAACAGCGATTGGTTGTGTAATTAAGGGCGATTTAAAATACGGTGCAGACCGGAGTAATAAAGATGGAAGTATTCACTTACACGCAAGAAAACTATCGTTTATACATCCTGTAAAAAAAGAGGCTATCACCATAATTGCAGAACCGCCTAATGAGGCTATTTGGAATGCTTGTTTGTAAATCTTCTTACTTTTTAAGAAATACAAGCACCATGATCTCCTTTAATAAAATCACCCTACCCTATGTATCATTTGCTTTGTTTCTTGTGCAAGTCACAACAATATGAACAGTTTTTATGCTGCCCACAAGAATAACCATCAAATTAGTGCCGATAGCGTACCTCATTTTATGCTTACCCTATTATGTAGTATCTCTCCTAAAACTGAGGCGCTAATCGGAGATACGAAAGAGCTACGTTATATTAAGTTTCCAAATACCACTGCAGACAAAACCAATTTTCTCAATACCAAATAAATAGCATTGCTAGATCAAAATTTATTGAAATATACCATAAAAATGATGATTTAAAACGCAATGTGATCGCTGTGATAAAGTGCAAAATGTGGTCATAGAAATATTGATTCACAACAATAATAAACAACAAGGTTCTTTACTTTAATTCGATTTTCAACAAATAAAAGTGCAAGAAATGGCTCAGAATGCAAAATTTGACGAGCCAACCAATGGTTTAATTCAGCAATTTAATATTAAGAGCTCTGCTATTAAGAATGATTAATCTATGCTTTTTTTGAAGAACGGATACTTTCTATCACGACAGAGCTTAAAATTAAAAAACCACCTATCAGTGTATTTTTTTCAGGAAACTCACTCAATACAATTGCCCCTAAGATGATACCGTAAATTGGTTGCACACTACTTAAAATACTCACCGTCGTAATAGAAAAATTTTTAAAACTATTTAAAAATAGCGTATGCCCTATGGCTGTAGTTAGTAAAGCCAATGCCACTAAGCCTTTCCAATCAGCTAATACAACATTAAAATTTACCGTAAAATAGAATGGTGCTAATAAAACACCTATCACTATTAATTGATAACACATTAGCATAGACCCATTATATGTTGCTGCTTTAGCTTTTAATAATAGGTTTCTCAAGGAATAAAACAATGCTGACAGGACTCCGATACAAACAGCAAGTGTATACTTATTGGTAACATCAAAATTAGGTACTAAAAAATAGATTCCGGTTAACACCAATAGCGCTAAGAAGAGATGAATTCTTTGAAATTTTGTTTTTAGCAATATCGGTTCCAAAAATGCAGTTAAAATAGGATATGTAAACAAAGAAATCATACCAATAGCGACATTAGACAAGCGGAGTGCATAGAAGTAAGTAATCCAATGCAAGCCTAGCAACAACCCACTTACTAAGACAGGAAGTAAATGTTTTTTATCTATCCGTAGGGATATTTTTTTCCATTTACAGTAGGATACCAACAGAAGAACTGCAATAACGGACCGAAGACCAATTGTAACAGGTACAGGTAAATTTACATACCGTCCTAAGGTACCTGAAGTACTCACAAAAAGCATGGCCAAATTTATTTCTACTAAATGACTAAGGTGATTTGAATTCTTCAAAAAAAAATATTCTATCTGGTTAGAGTCGCTGCTTTTTCTTTTATGATTTGGGCAACTGGTTTATTTTCTAAATGACTTTCTAACCAAGACAATATATCTAAATATAAAAAAGCTCTTTTCTCATAAGGATGATCCTCATACTTCTTAAGCGAATCATACAATTTCTGAAATTCATTGCGCAGTTCATTCGGGTAAATATCTCCTAAACCTCTTAAAAACTTAATCATTTCTTTTTGGACAGCATGTAAGTCGTTCATTTTCAATAGAAACTTGTACGTACTTTTAAGTTGTACTTCTAAATGATAATCCATTCCTGCTTCATAATGCGCCACCAAACTTAAAACCCGCGCAAAGCACATTAAGTCCTCTCGCATTTTAAGATTTTTATTATTTATAATTTTCTTTAGGTAAGAAATACAGGTCTTATTATCTCCCATTCCAAAATACAGACAAGCAATTTTGTAATAGAATAACATAATATGGTGCTCATCAATACGGTCTTTATGTTTGACAATGCCATACTCAATAATTTTTACTAAATATACCCCTTTTTCAAAAGTACCTTCTAAGAAATGTAAGTTTAGTTTATTACTATTAATATATAAAAAAGCCAATGAGGTAACATTGTCATTCTGAGGAAAATCTTTCTCATTTATCGTAACTTCTAACTTTTCTAAAACCTCTTTAAATTGGGAGCTGTAGCGTACATAGAATAATGATTCTAATAAATAATTACTCCCTTTTAAATAAAACACAGGATTTAAATAAATCATGTCCTTATGCTCATAAAACAAATCTGACCATTTGCTAGCATACTTATAGCACGATAAAAAATCTTGTATTAAAAAGCTATACCATAAATGCGCCTTATACAACCACAATTTTTCTCGAAAACCCAATGCATCTATTTTGTATTTTGGTAAATGGCTTTGAAAATAATTCTTTACATACTGATAATCTTCATCACTACGTACATAGCCCATTTTTAGCATCTGCCCATATAATTGCAATGATAAATTTGAAAGTTTACTGGTCATTACATTCTGAGCAGAAAGCTCTTTAGCTTGGATCGCTAGCTCATCTGCACGATCAGGAATACTCCGCGTAATGTATTGAGTTTCAATAATTTTTTCTAGCTCTACAATTTCGTAGGCTATATTTTTTTCTTCATTTTCAATAGCAGTAGTCTTTGCTTTATCTAGAATTTTAAGACTCTGCTTGTACAGACCCTTTTGGTAAAGAATAGTAGCAAAATCTAACTGTTCCCTAATTTGAACACGAATATTTTGGTTAACAGGGTTTAATCTAAGGCTAATTAGAATTTGCTTATACAAATGTGCTTTTAAGTTTGAAAGCTGCGCTTTTTTTACAATTCCTGTTTCTAATATAACTTTTTCGTCATATTCTCTTACCTTATCTAACAAATTGAATAATGCTAAAAATTTCGCATCGGTATTTACGCCTAAACGACCTACATATAATTTAAATTGTCGCTTTTCTGACTTAGAAAGTGATTTTATAAGAACAAATAAAGAATCTTTATTGGCATTTGTCATCGTAAAAAATATAATTTAACTATCTGATTACCCATTACTTGAGTATCGTAAAAACCATCTAAACGTTGTAAATGAATTTTTACATCAGCTTTAATTAATAAGAGTACATCTATATTCGTATAGACTAGTAAAACTACGCAAATATAATGAGCAAAGATATAGTACAAATATTTGATACAACACTAAGAGACGGAGAACAAGTTCCTGGATGTAAATTAGACACCACACAAAAATTGGTGATAGCTGAACGTTTAGAACTTCTTGGCGTAGATGTTATTGAAGCAGGCTTTCCTGTTTCTAGTCCTGGCGATTTTAAATCGGTTCAAGAAATTGCAAAACTTGTTAAAAACGCAACTGTTTGCGGATTAACAAGAGCCGTAAAAAAAGATATAGAAGTTGCCGCAGAAGCATTAAAATTTGCGAAGCGACCAAGAATACATACCGGTATAGGAACATCAGAATCTCATATAAAATTTAAATTTAATTCTAATAAAGATGCTATAATAGAACGTGCCATTGAGGCCGTTTCATATGCTAAATCTTTTGTAGAAGACGTAGAATTTTATGCAGAAGATGCTGGTAGAACAGATAATGAATTTTTAGCTCGAGTCTGTGAAGCGGTAATTAAAGCAGGTGCAACGGTAGTTAATATTCCTGATACTACAGGGTATTGCTTGCCTGATGAATATGGTGCTAAGATTAAGTATCTGTATGAAAACGTAAATGGTATTGATAGAGCTATCATTTCTTGTCACTGTCATAATGATTTAGGCTTAGCCACAGCAAACTCTATTGCTGGTGTTATTAATGGTGCACGGCAAATAGAATGTACTATAAATGGTATCGGCGAACGCGCTGGTAATACGGCATTAGAAGAAGTTGTCATGATCTTAAGACAACATCCTACCCTAGGTTTAGATACCAACATCAACAGTAAATTATTAAATGACACAAGCCGTATGGTCTCTCAGAAAATGGGAATGCTTGTACAGCCTAACAAAGCAATTGTTGGCGCTAATGCTTTTGCTCATAGTTCTGGAATACACCAAGATGGGGTCATTAAAAATAGAGAAACATACGAAATTATAGACCCTTTGGATGTTGGTGTTGATGAATCATCAATTATATTAACAGCTAGAAGTGGTAGAGCTGCCTTGGCATATAGAGCAAAAATTGTTGGATACGAATTAACAAAAACACAGTTAGACGTAGTTTACCAAGAATTTTTAGTCTATGCAGATAGAAAGAAAGAAATAGTTGATGAAGATATTCATCAAATTATTGAAACAAGCACTATTAATATTGAAAGCATCGCCTAATGAATATTAACATTGCACTTTTACCCGGAGATGGTATTGGACCAGAAGTAATCGCTCAAGCTGTAAAATGTTTGAAAGCGGTAGAAGAAACATTCGGCCATCAATTTACGTTTACTACCGAACTTATTGGAGGCGCAGCAATACTTGAAACTAAAAAAGCACTCCCTGAAAATACTATAAAACTTTGTCTAGATTCTGATGCAGTTCTTTTTGGAGCCATAGGATTACCTGAATATGACAATAATCCTGATGCTAAAATTAGACCAGAAAATGGTTTATTTGAATTACGCAAAGCATTAGGTGTATTTACTAACATTAGACCTGTAGCCGTATTTCCTACGCTACTAAAAAAATCGCCTTTAAAAGAAGCTGTTTTAAAAGGAACCGACTTTGTAATTTACAGAGAGTTAACTGGTGGGATTTATGGCGGAGCACATACTTTAAGTGGAGATGGTACAACGGCTACTGACATTGCTTCGTATACCGAAAGTCAGATTAGTAGAATTACGCATTTAGCCTTTAAAGCAGCAAAAAAGAGAAGTAAGAAAATTACCTTAATTGATAAGTCTAATGTTCTAGAGACTTCACGATTATGGCGTAGAGTAGTAAAAAGAATCAGTGCTAGTTATCCTGAAGTAGAATTAGAATGTATTTATTTACACAATGCTATTATGCAAATGATACTAAACCCAAGTAGGTTTGATGTTATTTTAGCACCGAATCTTTTCGGAGATATTATTTCTGACCAAGCAAGTGTTATTGGTGGTTCTATTGGATTACTACCCTCTGCATCTATAGGAGATGGTATCGCTATGTTTGAACCCATACACGGTTCTTATCCGCAAGCTGCTGGTAAAGATATTGCCAACCCAATAGCGGCTATACTTTCTGCAGCCATGTTGCTTCAACATTTTGGTTTAGAAGAAGAATCCAGAGCTGTTGTATCTGCTGTAAACAAATCATTAAAGAAAAAAATAGTTACCCCCGATATAAGTTCTAAGAGCAAACATGGTACCAATGATGTTGGCGATTTTATTGCGAATAACATTGTTGATACTGATGACAGCCTTACTATGAATTACGAAAATATTGGATTGGGTAAATCCACTATTATTTAAATTATACCCAGAATTAGTCCGTTAGAAGCCTTTCAAATTAAATTTTGAAAGGCTTTTTCGGCTTTACTCATGAGCTAACTCCGTTACTAGTGTTGTAAATTCGGTTTTAAATTCGGCATATTTTTCTCCTGTTGCTGGACCATTAAATCCTGTTTTAATCTTACGTACCACGCCTTGTTTATCAATAAATATAGTTGTTGGATAAGATAGGACATGGTTTAACATTGGTAGTTTCTTTTGCGCTTCTTCTTTATCAGCCGTACCGTATTGCGCTAAAAGAACAGGGTAATTAATACCTACACGCTTCTTTAAACGGTTGATGGACTTATAAGCATCTTCTTCTGTTTTAGCATATTCAAAAGACAATGCAACAACCTCTAATTCAAGCGTTCTATTGTTTTTAAGAAAGTCTACTAAAAACTTGGTTTCATCTAAACAATTAGGGCACCAGGTCCCCATCACTTGTATAATTACTACTTTATCTTTGAAAATTTCATCAGACAATGATAACATCTTGCCTTCCTCATTAGGAAAAGAAAAGTCAAACTTATCATAACCTTCTTTCAAATACGTAAGAGCGTCTTCATCAGGCAATTCAAATACTTCATTCCTAATTGCCGTAAATGGCTCCTTAAAATGATTACCAGAATAAAAAGTCCCCTCTAGTAAACTATCGTTTACTTTGGCTTTAAACAAGAAAGCGTGTGCTCCATCAAATGCCGATAATTTTAAAGAATCTCCATCTAAAACTCCTTCTAAATACCTATAATCACCTGTAGTGGTTCTAAAAGTACCATGGACACTAGTATTATTTTGAACAAAAATACCCTTCCCTATATAAGCATCTTTGGTATTGGGACTAAATTTAGTTTCCCAAATTCCAGATACAGAAGTCTTAGCCTCATTGGCAACTTCAAATCTATTTGTTTTACCATAGGTAGCTATAAAAGGCACTACCCTATCTAAACTTTCTTTAATAAAATCACCTTTTATTGTGCTGTCATCAAACGTACCTTTCAAATACCCTTCAAATACCGGAAGCCTAATAATGATGGTATTATCTACTATATCAATCTCATTAGTATGTATTACTTCATCCCCATTATATATTTCTGCAGAATAGTTAGTATTAGTCTCTTTAATTAGTTTTAAATTAAAAGGAAGTTTTTGATGATCCATAACTTGCAATTCCACCAGCCAATTTCCTTCTTTTAGTGTTTTTTCATCTTCAGTACATGAAAAAAATAATAGTAAAAAACACATAACAAATCCCAACTTCTTCATAATTCCTTCTTTTATCAAGGCCGAAATAACAATTAAATTGTTACAATTAAAAATAAAAAACAAATCAATTAAATAGCTATTGAATGTCTTGACACATTGTTTTATATTTGTTGGCTGTTAGCTGCAAATTATTAAAAACTAATAATAGCAAGGTTTACAAGAATAAAAATCAAAAACCAAAACTAATTATCCGATAAGGGTCTTTAAATATGCCTATATAGTTCTAAATACTAGAACACTACAGTTTATTTAAAACTCGGAATTGAAAATACTATTAAATGAAAATATCTTACAACTGGCTAAAACAATTTTTACAGATTAGCTGGGAAGCCGAACAAACTGCGGAATTACTAACCGATCTTGGTTTAGAGGTAGAAGGAATTGAAGCATTTGAATCTACTAAGGGTGGTTTAAAAGGCATAGTTGTAGGTCATGTTTTATCTTGCGAAAAGCATCCTAACGCTGATAAACTTAAAATTACATCGGTAGATATAGGAGCAGAAAACCCTATACAAATAGTATGCGGAGCAGCTAATATTGCACAAGGACAAAAAGTACCTGTTGCTACTATTGGCACAAAGCTTTACACTAAAGAAGGTGAAGAATGGACTATTAAAAAAGGTAAAATTAGAGGAGAAGAAAGTCATGGAATGATTTGCGCTGAAGACGAAATAGGTCTTGGTGAAAGTCACGATGGTATCATGGTCTTAAGTGATGAATTGATTGCTGGAACCCCTTGTTCTACTATTTTTGAAGTGGAAAATGATACGGTGTTTGAAATTGGCCTTACACCTAATAGAGCAGATGCTATGAGTCATTTAGGTGTGGCTAGAGACTTGAAAGCTGGTCTTAAACAAAAAGATATTCAATTAGAGCTTATTACACCTTCTATAAGTAATTTTCATATTACCAATAGATCTTTAAAGATTGATGTTGATGTTCTTAATAATAAACTTGCGCCAAGATATGCAGGAATAACCATTAACAATCTTACCGTTCAAGAATCTCCTAATTGGTTAAAGAACAGACTAAAAGCAATAGGTTTAAACCCTATCAATAACATTGTAGATGTTACAAATTATGTACTACACGAATTAGGGCAGCCATTACATGCTTTCGATGCTAATAAAATTAAGGACAACAAAATTAAAGTAACAACTTTGGCTACGGGTACTAAATTTAAAACTTTAGACGGAGTAGAAATTGAGTTACACGAAGATGATTTGATGATTTGTGATGCAGAAAAACCTCTTTGCATCGCTGGTGTATATGGTGGTTTAAATTCTGGAGTTACAAAAGACACTACCTCAATTTTTTTAGAAAGTGCCTATTTTGATCCAATTTCCGTAAGAAAAACATCAAAAAGACATGGGTTTAATACAGATGCATCATTTCGTTTTGAAAGAGGTATTGACATTAACAGTGTTGAGTATTGCTTAAAAAGAGCTGCTATTTTAATCCAACAAATTGCGGGTGGCGATATTACATCTGATATTATTGACCTATACCCTAATAAAGAAAAGGATTACCAAGTTTTCTTAACCTATAAAAAAATTAATAGATTAATAGGACAAGAAATTCCACAAGATATTATAAAATCTATACTAGCTTCTTTAGATATAAAACTTAACAACGTTACAGAAACTGGATTAGGTTTAACTATTCCTTTTTATAGAGTTGATGTTCGTAGAGAGGTTGATGTAATTGAAGAAATCTTAAGAGTTTACGGTTATAATAACATAAATTTCAAAGAAAAATTAAACGCATCTGTTGCGACGACAAGTCCTTTTGAAGATTATAAAATACAATCTATTATAGGTGATTTTTTAGCTGCAAAAGGTTTTAATGAAATTATGACCAACAGTTTAACTTCTCCAATATATAATGAACAACTTGAAAAGTTAAAAGAAGAACATACTGTAAAAATTATCAATCCTTTAAGTAACGATCTTTCTGTATTAAGAAGAACATTATTATTTTCTGGATTAGAAGCCATTTCTTATAATAGCAATAGAAAAAGACAGAATTTAAAGTTTTTTGAATTTGGAAAAAGCTATCATAATTACAGCGGACAACAAGAAGAGAATAAACACTTAGTACTCTTCCTTACAGGTAATAAAAATGAAGGTTCATGGATTGCACCTGCTGCTAAAACAAGTTTCTTTACCTTAAAATCTAATGTAGAAAGTATCTTAGATCGTTTAGGTATAAAAAATCTATCTACTGTAATTTCTAAGAGTGATGATTTTTCTGAAGCAATTGCCATGAAGTCAGGAAAAACAGAAATTGTTAATCTGGGTACCGTAAAAAAATCTATTTTAAAGAGTTTTGATTTAAAGAATGAAATACTTTATGCTGATTTTAAATGGGATGAAATTTTAACCCTTATTAAGGATCAAAAAATAGGCTACAAAGAGATTTCTAAATTCCCAGAAGTAAAAAGAGATTTTGCATTACTTATTAATAATGAAGTATCTTTTGAAGATATTCACAACATAGCTTTTGAAACGGAAAAGACAATACTTAAAGAAGTAAGTCTTTTTGATGTATATACAGGATCAAAACTACCAAAAGGTAAAAAATCTTATGCGGTAAGTTTCACCTTAAAATCTGAAAAAGCAACGTTAACAGATAAACAGATTGAAAAAATTATGTCTAAATTCAAGCAAAATTTTGAAACAAAACTTGGCGCAGAATTAAGATAACAAAACACTATAGCACTACAAGTAAAGCTTAATCTTAAGCTTTACTTGCTGCAATGTGATTTACACTATCTATTACATGAATAACACCATTACATTGGTTTGCATCGGCTTTAGTAATAATCGATTGTTGTCCGTATTTATCGGTTAAAATAATATCTAAACCTTTCATGGTTGCAACAAGAATATCACCTGTGATTGTCGTAAATGTTGTTCTTCCTTTACCACTACATAATGCTCTTAATATTTTTGAGGCCGTAAGTTTACCTGCAATTATATGGTATCCTAAAATCGATTGAATTTCTTTCTTGTTTTTAATTTTCACTAAGTCAATAATTCTTGCTTTAGTCGAAGAGTCAAAATTAAAATCACTCGGGGCGAAAACTGTAAACTGAGCTTCACCATCTAATAATGTTTCTAATTCGGAAACATGTACTGCAGCAAGTAATAATTCGTGATTTCCGGAATTTTCAGCATTTTTAAGAATAGATTTTTCAGGATCCATTTTAATATTACTATTTTTTTTCTGCGCGGTAATACTTAGCATCGCAAGCATTAATAGCACTAAAAGAGGGGATTTTAGTTGCTTCATCATTAAAGTAGGTATTATAATTTATACAATTTAAAGTTTTGGGTTTGCATTTCAACGATGAAATACATCATAATAACGACAAGATACACCTAATAATATGTAGTTCATAGTACAGAAAGTGCATTTCATAGAAATTAACATAATATTAACAAGAAATTAGTTGTAATGCTCAAATTTTGGAATTTATTAATTTTGTGAATACCATTTTTTAGAAGCTCTACTCTTTTTATACTTGTTCTAGAATACATTCGAAAAAAAAAAATAAAGTAGCACCAACCTTTTTTCTATACTATTAATACTCTCTTACTTTAGATAAAAAGCTTAAAACTAATCCCCCATAAGCTATACATCGTAATTTTATTATTTAACAAAAGCAGGAAGCGCTTTCGCTAATTAAAGATCCCTAGCAAACCCAAAATAATAAATTAGAATACTAGTAATACTTCCTTATAATAATAATAATAATAATAATAATATCACGAACTCAGGTATGCTTTTTTATACTCCTGTGTAAGAACATGAAACATAAACATTAAGCTTTGAGTATATTTTAGAAAAAGACACCAGTTAGCTGGTTAAAATATACCCTTTTCTATATTCATCCTAATTATTTCAAACACCATTAGTATGGTGTTTTCTTTAAAAAACCACTACAACTAAAAACAGCGGCCTTAGGGCCGCTGTTTTTTAATTAACTCTATATGTTTTGAAAACTACAATTAAATAAGATCATCTAGGCTATTTACCCCTGGGTAACGCTCTGTATTAAAGCCTTCGCCATGCTCCACTCCTATTAATCTACCTAAATCCCTAGCTCTGTAATTTACACTTTCTGTAAAGTTCTTACTACTAATAGGTGTTTCTGGTTCTTTACTTTTTGGATCATAAAACTGAGAACCATAAGCTAAAATAGCTTCTGTTTTCTTTTCAATATATCCTGATACATTTACTATAAAATCTGGTTCTAAATTTTTCCACTGAATGTAATGGTATACTTGCTTAGGTCTCCAAGGAGCTTGATTAGCCGCATCAAACTTGGTATCTATTTTTATCAACCCGCTTAAAAAACAAGCATCACTCACTAATTTACTCCCTTTTCCATGATCAATATGACGATCATCTACAGCATTACAAAGTACTATTTCTGGTTGGTATTTTCGGATCATCCTTATAACAGCCAATTGATGTTCTTTATCATTTACAAAAAAACCATCAGCAAATTCTAAATTCTCGCGAACTGACACTCCTAATATTCTTGCAGAGGCTGCTGCTTCTGCATCTCTAATTTCAGCACTACCTCTTGTACCTAATTCTCCTCGAGTAAGGTCTACGATGCCTACTTTTTTACCAGCAGCAATTTCTTTAGCAATAGTACCTCCAGCACCTAGTTCTACATCATCCGGGTGTGCACCAAAAGCTAATATATCTAATTTCATAATTTAGTTTTAAAATTAATCTGTCGCACTACACAACCAATTACTTACGTTGCAACAGCAATAGCCTGTTCTATATCTTCAATTAAATCTTCAATATCTTCAATACCTAATGAAAAACGAATTAAACCATCTGCTATTCCTTGGTTTTCTCTTTCTTCAGGACTCAATAAACCATGAGATGTTTTTGAAGGCGATAACAGGGTGCTTTCTACGCCAGCTAAACTCATAGAAGATTTGATGAGCTTTAAGGCTTGTTGAAAAGTATAAGAATCTATACTTGCATTTAGTTCAAAAGAAAGCATTCCTCCAAAACCACGCATTTGAGATTTTGCTAATTGATGATCTGCATGACTAGGTAGTCCTGGGTAAAAAACGGCTTGAACATTCTTGTTTTCATACAAATATTCCGACATCTTTTGGGCATTTTCATTTTGTGCCTTTACGCGTATACCCATAGTTTTAATACTGCGCTCTAAGAGCCAAACAGTATAATCACTTAAACTACCTCCAAAATTTTTTGCTAAATGAAATATGCGTTCCATATTCTCTTTTGTAGAAGCCACTGCACCTGCTAAGATATCAGAATGACCTCCCATATATTTTGTTGCACTATGTATTACAATATCAATACCGAAATCTATAGGGTTTTGGTTTACAGGGCTAGCGAACGTATTGTCTATCATAGAAACTAAACCATGTTCTTTAGCAATTGCACTAACTGCTTTTAAATCGGTAATCGTTAGTAATGGATTAGATGGTGTTTCTATATATATAACCTTTGTATTTTCTTTTATTTTAGCAATAAAATCTTCAGGTTTTAGACCTTCTGTAAAAGAATATGAAATTCCGAATTTCTCAAACTCTTCTGTAACTAAATTATAAGTCCCGCCATACAATGTTTTTTGAAGCACAACATGATCACCAGCTCTTAAGAACGCCATGAGCGCTGTACTTACTGCAGCCATACCGCTACCAAAGATCATTGCAGCTTCTGCGTGCTCTAAGGCCGCTACTTTTTCTGATAAGGCAACTTGATTTGGAGTATTAAAATAGCGAGGATATCTTTTAACTTCAACATCATCAAAAGCATAAGACGTACTCATATAAAGTGGAGAAATAGCTCCTTTATACTTTTCATCTTTCAATTCTCCAAAATGTGTACAGATGGTATTGAATCCTGCTTTTTTATTTTCCATAATTGCTGTAGTATCTTATATTAATTAAAGGTCACTAATTTAGTTAGTTTTTTTTATTTTTTAGAATAGTACTTTTTATATTTCCAAAAACTTAATCCGCCTAACAGAGAAACCGCTGCTATGGTATAATAAACAAAAGTTGGTGTAATTACTTGCGCACCACTTGCATAACTATGTAAACCTGCTAAATAAAAGTTTACGCCAAAATAAGTCATCATAATACTTGCAAAGGCTACAACACTCATAAAGTTAAACAACCATCTACTTCGCAAACCAGGCACTAAGCGCATATGTATTACAAATGCATATACCATAATTGAAATTAAAGCCCAAGTTTCTTTAGGATCCCAACCCCAGTAACGCCCCCAACTCTCATTGGCCCATTGCCCTCCTAAAAAGTTTCCGATGGTTAACATTACCAATCCTGTAATTAAAGCAATCTCATTAACTATCGTAATTTCTTTAAGGCTGTATTCTATCCTTTTTTTATTTTTTTCGTTAGTCATCAAAATCAAAACTAAACCAACTACTCCAAGAATCATCCCTACAGTAAGCGGGCCATAACTCCCTACAATTACAGCTACATGGATCATTAACCAATAACTATCTAATACGGGCTGTAAATTTGCAACAGCAGGGTCTATCCAGTTCATATGTGCTACCCATAATAACATTGAAGTAACAAAAGCTGTAGATGCAATGGTCAAATTACTTCGGCTACTAAAACCTAAACCAATACCCATAGTTGCCCATGCTACATACAAAATACTTTCATAAGTATCACTCCATGGTGCATGCCCAGAAACATACCATCGCAAGATAAGCCCCGCAGTATGAAAAACAAATAACATCCAAATAACAACTTTAAACGTTGTCACTCCAATTCTAAGTCCTTTTCTATCTTTAAATATTTGAAAAATTAAAAGAAAGAACATGATGATACCCGCTAAGGCATAATACTTATATAGTTTATTGAAAATATCTGCTTTATTATAAAAAACTTCTGCATTCACCTTATTCTCTGAAGGCAACACCGCTGCCCCATGGTTCTTTTGGTTTTGTTTAAAAGCTTGAAGTAATTTATCTGCTTGCGTATAATCTTTAGTCGCTATTGCCGTTTTCAGAGTCATTAAATAAAAAGGCAAAGCATTACTGATAAAGTTACCGTATAACGTATCACTCACTTGATATTTGCCAGAACGGAATTCTACAGCAGAAATCCATTTGTTATTTTCATCATCTAATAAAGGAAAAACTTTAATGATATCTCCCCCTAAAGCTCGGTTTAATAAGCCCAATCGCAAATAGGTGTCTTTTATATCTGATTGAAACTTATTAGGGTTTGTAGTATTAAAAGCATCATCTAAAAAAGGCTCAAATTTAGTTTGTCCGTTTGCATCAAAGAAATCTGTTGCTTTTACGTAACGCTGATCACTTGGTATTTCTATAATTTTTCTAATACTATCATTTACACCCTTCTTATCTAAGGCTATAAACTCAGTATTGTACCAAATAGAAGGGTTTAACATCATGGATAGCAATACCTGATCTGAATTTAAGTCATTAAATTTATCCTTAAAACTAAGTTTTCGTAACAACTCAGAAGAGTAGGTATTTATAGGTTTCATACGCCCACCATCATCTTGGATTACTAGTTTCCCAAAATGCGAAGCATGCTCTTTAGATACAATGGTTTCTTGCATCATAGAATCTATTTGCTGTGCTGTAGGTGCTGCATTATGCCCATGACCATCGTCATCGGTGTGACCAGATTGAGCAGAGACACTAAAGCTTAACCCGATAAACAATACAATTGTTGAAGCTATTTTTTTCGCATTCAACTTTTTTAAGGAAGCCGTTAAATCTTTAAAGCGTGTTTGGCCAAAAAACATAATTCCCATTAATCCACTATACAGAAGAAAGTAACCAATGTATGTAATCCATGTTCCCCAGAAATCATGGTTTACAGAAAGTCCTGTTCCCTTTTCATCTGGATCAAAATTTGCTTGAAAAAAACGATATCCTTGGTGGTCTAAAACGTGATTCATATAAATATCATAATCAAATGGGCGTTCGTCTTCAATAGTAACTTTACTCATAAAAGAAGAGAATCCTCTTTCTGTTCCTGGATATTTTTCGGCTATAAAGTCGTTTAATTTAATTCCGAAGGGCAATTCATAGACTTTAGACCCATAACGTAAGGAAAAATCTAGCCCGCCAATAGTAACTTTATCAGAATAATTAGCAGAACCCTTACCGCCAAGTAAGGTCTGTTGTATCTTCTCTCCTTTTGTTTCTATTTCTACAACAATGGCATCTCTTGTTTTTTCAGTTACTTCTGCTTCTGGAACTTTTATAATTCCGTAAGAACCTTTCATTATTGGATCAGGAATTACAAATTGCATTCCTGCTGTATTGTATAAAGAGCGTAGTTGTAAGGTTTGTAGGCTATCTTTTAAAAGGGTTCCTTTAAATTGATCTGCCATACGCATAAAATCGCCTTCAAAAGGAGATTTTATTTGGTACTCCCCATTGGTAAGCATAATATTTATAGCGCCATCTGTTGGTTTATTTAGAGCAAATAATACATTATGAATGCTTGCCACTTGCCCGCTTTCTAGA
Source organism: Cellulophaga algicola DSM 14237 (assembly GCF_000186265.1). NCBI lineage: Bacteria > Pseudomonadati > Bacteroidota > Flavobacteriia > Flavobacteriales > Flavobacteriaceae > Paracellulophaga > Paracellulophaga algicola. Next base: position 3,857,544 of record NC_014934.1, on the reverse strand, counting down.
TAATGATCATGACGTTCACCATCACCAGCTTCTACAATTTTTAAATATTCATTTCCCTTCTCATCAGGCAACAACCCTTCTTCTGCTCCTTTTATAAATTCTACGAATGAAATTTTAAAAGGCTGACCGTTAAAATCCATTTTCCAAGGCAAACTAGATTTTATACCTTCTGGAGTTACTATAAGATCATCTTCAAGAGGTTTGCGCAAGCGTTCTCCATCAATATCTCCATCAATAGTAGCACTCAAATATGTTTTATCAGAATAGAAAACTTTTTCAGTTTGCCCTTCACGAATAGGCATCATTCCCTCAAAACTTATGTATCGTGTAACGAAAGCCCCTATAATAATTAAAATCCAAGATAAATGAAGCAATAGTACGGGCCACTTTTCTATTCTTAACAATCGATATCTGAAAACATTACCTGAAAAATTGATTACAAAAAATACCATTATAGCCTCAAACCACGTGGTATTGTAGATGTAAATACGAGCGGTATCTGTACTATACCAACTTTCTATAAAAGTTCCTATCCCCATAGAGATAGCAAATGCAATAAATAAAACGGACATTAATCTGGTAGAGAAAAAAAACTTTTGAAGAAGTGCTTTCATGGATAATAACCAATTGAGTTTTGGTCTACAAAAGTACGCCCTTTTAGTACTAAAAGAAAACCTAGCTATTGCAAATAACTGCTTTAAGATGTTAATTATTTCTTATAATTTCTACAGCAATTCTTTCTGAAAGGATTCAGCCTCAATATGCTATATTCTCTAAAATTGTAAATAAAACGAAGAAGTCTCATATTTCTAGAGCAATTTTGCGAAAATTAGTACTTTTGGGTATGATTTCAATTGTTCTTATTGGTACTGGAAATATTGCAACGCATTTTTTTGATACATTCCTGCAATATGACATGCTTAATGTTTTACAAGTTGTAGGAAGACGTAATGAATCCCTACACTATTTTAGTCAGAAAACCGAGACCTGCCTTTTGAGCGACACACTCAAAAAAGCAGATGTATACATTATTGCGGTAAGTGATGATGCTATCCCTGAAGTTTCTTCTAAATTAAAACATGTTACTGGTTTGGTTGTGCACACCTCTGGCAGTGTTTCTATAAACGCATTAAACACTTGTAAAAACTATGGCGTATTTTACCCTTTACAGACTTTTACAAAAGGTAAAAAAGTAGATTTTAGACCTATACCAATTTGTATAGAAGCTGAAAATGAAGATAATTTAAAAACACTTTCTTTTCTTGCAGAAACTATTTCTGACAAGGTATATCAAATTTCTACGGAACAAAGAAGTCATTTACATTTGGCGGCTGTTTTCGTAAATAATTTCACAAATTATATGTACACCATAGGAAACGAAATCTGTGATGATCACAAAGTACCTTTTGAAATTCTAGAGCCTTTAATTAAAGAAACATCTGCTAAAATTCTGACTCTAAAACCAAAAGAAGCACAAACGGGTCCTGCAAGACGCAATGATGTAGCTACTATGCAGCGTCATTTAGAGCAATTAAAGACTAAAGATAAAAAACAGATTTATAAATTACTAAGCGAATCAATTCAAAAAAAATATGGAAAAAAGTTATAAAGAGTACCTGAAAAATATTACCACATTTGTTTTTGATGTTGATGGTGTTTTTACGGATGGTAAGTTACTAATAACTACCGAGGGTGAAATGCTTAGAACCATGGACGTAAAAGATGGGTACGCATTAAAAACGGCATTAAATAAAGGCTACAATGTGTGCATTATTTCTGGCGGTACAAATGAAGGGGTTCGCCAACGCATGATCTCTTTAGGCGTTAAAGATATTCACTTAGGAGCGCATCAAAAAATTGAAATTCTAAATGACTATTTAAACAACAATAGTCTTTTACCTGAACATGTTTTATACATGGGTGATGACCTACCCGATATTCCTCCAATGAAAAAAGTAGGCCTAGCTACATGTCCACAAGATGCTACGCCAGAAGTAAAAGCTATTTCTAGCTATATTTCACATAAAGCCGGTGGTAATGGCTGTGTACGTGATGTTATCGAACAAGTTTTAAAAGTTCGTGGAGATTGGTATGAAAATTTTGATGCTTATAATGCATAACCTATGTGGAACGAAAAATTAAAAAGCCTTACTATAATTTTAGCGTCAGGATCTCCTAGAAGAAAAAAATTCTTTGAAGAACTTGACTTAAAAGTTTCTATCGATGTAAGACCTGTAGAAGAGGTTTATCCCGAACATTTAAAAGGGAGTGAAATCCCTGATTATTTAGCGGTATTAAAAGCATCAAAATTTAAAGAAACACTGAATAAAAATGACGTGGTTATTACTTCTGATACTGTGGTATGGTATAAAGACGAATCTCTAGCCAAACCAGAAAATGCAGAGGAAGCGTACCAAATGCTACGAAAAATGTCTAATGATTGGCACGAGGTTATTACTTCTGTTTGTTTTACCACCGCAGTAAAGCAAGAAGTAGTAAATAGCACCACCCTTGTAAGATTTAAAGAGTTAAGCGACGAAGAAATTTGGTATTACATAAATACTTACAAACCTTTTGATAAAGCGGGAGGTTATGGTATTCAAGAATGGATAGGCCTTATTGGCATAGAAGAGATTAAAGGTTCTCATGCCAATGTCGTTGGCTTACCTACGCATTTAGTACATAAAATGCTTATGGATATGGTTAACTAAGCTTATTTCTTTAATTTTAAAATAAATATTGAACGTTATGATGAAGTGGATGAAATTTGAGTTCTTACTAATTATTTTCTCGCTAAGTGTTATTAGTTTAGAATCTTGCGCCCAAAGTGAGAAAAAAGAAAAGCCTGAGCAGACCACTACAGCAGAAAAAGCTAGCACAAAAACTAAGAAAAATTTATCTGCAGAATTTAAAACGTATTGGTATTCAGGGAATGCCGAAATTACTTCATATAAATTAGACCAAGCTAGGTATGGCGAAATGCGAGGTGGTAATGCTGTTTTAATTTATGTAACCGAACCTTTTTTAGCAGATAAACAAGTAAAAGCAGATGGTAGCAATCCTACCAATATTCCTGTTTTAAAACTGAACAGCGTTAAAAACTATATTACAGGAATCTATCCATATTCCTTAATGACGAGTAGTTTTTATCCTGTTCAAGACGATACACACGCAGTAAAGTTATCTTTTTCTGCTCAAGAATGGTGCGGACACATCTATGCACAATTAAATAACAGAGAACAATTTGAGCTTGTATCGCATTCTTATTTTGAAAGTGAAGCAGATCAAGAATTCAGTTTAGAAAAAACAATTCTTGAAAATGAACTCTGGAATAAAATTAGAATAAACCCGGAAAATTTACCTGTAGGATCTTATGACGTAATTCCTTCTTTGGAATACATCAGACAAACACACAAAACACCAAAAGCATATCCTGCTACTCTGAGTCTAGAAGCTAAAAATGACACGTTACAAACGTACACATTAACGTATCCAGAATTAGAACGCACTCTTAAAATTGACTTCACAAAAGCGTTTCCACACACCATAGAAGGGTGGTCGGAAACTTATATTAGCGGCTACGGGAATAAAGCAAAATCATTAACAACAACAGCTATTAAAAATAAGACAATTATAACACCATATTGGCAACAAAATAAGAATAGTGACTTATTTTTGCGCGATAGTTTAGGATTATAATTTATGACAACTTTTTTTATTCACCATCAAGAAGAATTTCTAAGATCTTTAATCACCTTTATGGTGGTCTTAATTTTAAAATTTGTCTTCACAAAAGCTGTAAAAAAAGTAGCGAAACTAGGCGATTTTAACAAGGTTAGAACCAACTTAATCATCAAATACATTTCTATTGCTTTAACCATTATATCTGTAGCAGTGTTAACGTTAATATGGAGTGTTAACTTCAAAGATTTAGGCGCATTACTGGCGTCAATTTTTGCCGTAATTGGTGTTGCTTTATTTGCACAGTGGTCTATTTTAAGTAATATTACTGCTGGGGTAATCATCTTCTTTTCGTACCCGTTTAAAATTGGAAACACCATCCGTATTTTTGACAAGGAAATTCATAAAACAGATGAAAATGGAGAAGAAACCTTTGTAATCGAAGATATCCGTGCCTTCCATTTACATTTAAGACGAAGAAATGGAGAAATATTAACGTACCCTAATAGCTTAGTATTACAAAAAGGGGTTGCCTTAGTACAAACCTATAATGAAGATACTCAGGATTTGTAATTAACCCTGTTAAAGAAGTTTTAAAAAATTGCACTCTAGCAGTTAATCTTTCTATATTTGAGTGCCAACTAAATTCAACAATCAATATATGCGCAAAATAACCACGTTGTTTGCATCAGTTCTACTATTATCAAATTTCACATTTGCTCAAGCACCGAAGAAAAGTTCTTCTTCAGATATTTACCATTCTCTTGAAAAATTAAACTTCTTAGGAAAGGCTTTATACTTAGCTGCCCATCCTGATGATGAAAACACACGGTTAATCTCTTATTTATCAAATAATGTAAAGGCCAAAACGGCCTATTTATCTCTTACAAGAGGTGATGGTGGGCAGAATTTAATAGGTACAGAATTATCAGAATTATTAGGTGTATTACGAACGCAAGAGTTATTAGCCGCTAGAAATGTTGATGGCGGAAGTCAGTTTTTTACTCGAGCTAAAGATTTTGGATATTCTAAACATCCTAATGAAACCCTTAAAATATGGGATAGAGATCTTGTTTTAAGCGATGTTGTTTGGGTCATTAGAAATTTTAAACCAGATGTAATTGTAAATCGATTTGATCACAGATCTCCAGGAAGCACACACGGACACCACACTTCTTCGGCAATGTTAAGTTTTGAAGCCTTTGATTTAGCAGGCAGCGCAACTAGTTACCCCGAACAACTTTCACAAACAAGTACATGGCAACCAAAGCGTTTGTTTTTTAATACGTCTTGGTGGTTTTACGGAAGTCAAGAAAAATTTGATGAAGCGGATAAAACAAATTTATTAAGTGTAGATACAGGTATATATTACCCTAATTTAGGGCTCTCCAATAACGAAATAGCAGATGTTGCAAGAAGTCAACATTTGTGTCAAGGTTTTGGAAGACTTACTTCTAGAGGCTCAGAAACAGAATATATAGAACTTTTAAAAGGAGATTTACCAGAAGACAAAACCAATCTTTTTGACGGAATTAATACAACATGGAGTCGTATAGACGGTGGTAAAGCCATCGGAGATATACTTTACAAGGTTCAAGAAAATTTCAATTTTAAAAATCCTTCTGCCCATCTTCCAGAATTAATTAAAGCTTATAAATTACTTCAAAACAGCAAAGACAAAGATTGGAAAGAAGATAAAGAAAAAGAATTATTAGCCATTATTGAAGCTGTCACTGGTCTTTATTTGGAAGCCTCTGCAACTGCTGCTTCTGCCGTTCCTGGAGAAAGTATTGACATCGCTATCGAAGCTATCAATAGAAGTACTGTTAGTATGCAATTACAAGCACTAGAGCTAAATCCTGATGAAGTGGTCATTGATGGTACGCCACTGAAAAATAATGTTGAATACAAAAATACATTAGTATTGAATGTACCTGCATCTGAAAATTATACGAATCCTTATTGGTTAAATGAAAAAGGAACACTTGGAACCTATACGATAAAAGACCAAGAACTAATTGGTAAGCCAGAAACCCCTAGACCTTTTCATGTTTATTTTACTTTAAACATTGAGGGAGAAATCATTACTATAAAAAAACCTGTAATTTACAGATACTCTAAACCCGATAAAGGAGAATTATACCAACCTTTTGAAATAGTTCCTGCCGCTACCGCCGCTATAAAAGATAAGGTCTTAATTTTTGCTGATGGAACTCCAAAGCAAATAACTGTACTTGTAAAAGCACATAAAGATGCGGCAGAAGGAAGTGTAACCTTAGCACATGCAATAGGTTGGACAATTGACAATCCTACACAAGCTTTTACTATCGCTAAAAAGAATGATGCACAGACGCTTATTTTTACTGTCACTCCGCCTTCAAATCAAGATGAAAGTTATATTACTCCCGTTGTAAAAATAAATGGTCAGGAAATTGCTAGAGAATTAATCACGATAAACTACGATCACATTCCGCAGCAAACGGTATTAATGCCATCAGAAACAAAGGTGGTACGCTTAAACATTCAAAAAGCAGGACAACATATAGGTTATATTGTAGGTGCTGGAGATAATGTTCCTGAAAGTTTAGAACAAATAGGGTATACTGTGCATAAGATAGATCCCGCAACTATTTCAAATGCATCCCTAAAAAAATATGATGCCATTGTTATGGGTATAAGAGCTTACAACGTACTGCCTGAATTAAAATTTAAACAAAAAAATCTTTTAGATTACGTAAAAAATGGTGGTACCATGATTGTGCAATACAATACTGCTGGTAGGTGGGATGAGCAATTTGAAAACATTGCCCCTTTTGACCTAACCTTGTCTAATGACCGTGTTACTGATGAAAATGCTGTGGTAACTATTTTAGCTAAAAAACATTCTTTATTGAATTTTCCAAATAAAATAACTAATGACGATTTTAATGGTTGGATTCAAGAAAGGGGATTATACTTCCCAAAGGCCTGGGATAAAGCATTTACCCCTATCTTAGGAATGCATGATGAGGGAGAATCAGAAAAAAAAGGAAGCTTACTTGTCGCTCCTTACGGAAAAGGAACTTATATTTATACAGGACTTAGTTTCTTTAGAGAATTACCGGCTGGTGTAACAGGTGCTTATAAATTATTTGCCAATATGTTATCAGTAGGAAAGTCTACCATAAATACTGATAAAAAATTAAATGATTAAGGGCCATGGAAAATAAATTTACTTGGAAAAATGAATATTCCGTAGTCTTAATATTAAATATTATTTATATCATAATATTTTACTTCATCATGACAGGAAATAGGTAGTATGGAAGCGATTGATTGGAGTATTTTAATTGGAACCTTAACTTTTATTGTGGGTTATGGTGTTTGGAAAACAAAGGGGAGTAAAAATGTTAAGGATTACGTCTTAGGCGGTAAAGAAGCTAATTGGGCTACTGTTGGTTTATCTGTGATGGCAACTCAAGCCAGTGCAATTACATTTTTATCTACTCCGGGACAAGCATTCCATGATGGGATGGGATTTGTTCAATTTTACTTTGGTTTACCGTTAGCCATGGTTATCATATGTATTGTTTTTGTTCCACTTTATCATCGGCTAAAAGTATACACCGCTTACGAATTTTTAGAAACACGTTTTGATGTTAAAACACGAACGCTAGCCGCTTTATTATTTTTAATACAGAGAGGTTTGGCTGCAGGGATTACTATCTATGCCCCATCTATTATTCTATCTGCTGTTTTAGGCTGGGATCTATTAACCCTAAATATAATCATTGGGACTATTGTAACTATTTATACCGTTTCTGGTGGTACTAAAGCGGTAAACGTTACACAAAAGCAACAAATGTTTATCATTATGCTTGGTATGTTTGTGGCATTCTTCTATATTCTAGGCTATTTACCAGAAGATATCACCTTTAGTAAAGCCTTAAAAGTTGCAGGAGCAAGTGGAAAATTAGATATTTTAGATTTTAGTTTTGACACCTCTAAAAGATATACTTTTTGGAATGGGATTACAGGAGGCCTTTTCTTATTCTTAGCTTACTTTGGAACAGATCAGAGTCAGGTTCAGCGCTATCTCTCAGGAAAATCAGTAAGAGAAAGTCAGCTTGGGCTTATTTTCAATGGCATACTAAAAATTCCTATGCAGTTCTTTATTTTACTTCTAGGTGTTTTGGTTTTTGTTTTTTACCAATACAACCCTTCTCCATTAAATTTTAATCCTGCTGCGACCACTGCAGTATACAATTCTAAGTATGCTCAAGATTATAAATTATTAGAACAAGCACATGATGAATTGGCAATTGAGAAAAAAATTGCGCAAGATGAATTTTCAGCAGCATTAGATATTAAAGAGTATGATGCCACTATGGAAGCAAAGCAACATATCATCTCTGTAAATGCTAAAGATAAAAAAAACAGAGCTGCTGCTCGTGAAGTAATTAGTGAGGCAGCCCCTACTATAGAGACTAATGATAAAGATTATGTCTTTATCCATTTTATTTTAAACTATCTACCAAAAGGACTTATAGGTTTACTACTTGCTGTTATTTTATCTGCAGCTATGTCCTCTACGGCATCAGAACTAAATGCTTTAGGTACAATTACCGCATTAGATATTTTTAAAAGACATACTGAGAAAAATGGTGAAAAACCCCAAGAGTACTATGTTGCCGCATCTAAATGGTTTACGCTTATATGGGGCGTTATAGCCATTTGTATTGCATGTGTCTCTAATTTATTTGATAACTTAATACAGTTAGTAAATATTATAGGTTCCATTTTTTACGGCAATGTACTTGGTATTTTCTTACTAGCCTTTTTTGTTAAATTTGTCAAAGGCAATGCTGTTTTTATAGGGGCTATAATTACGCAATTTTTAGTTATTGCCACCTATTACTTCTTCATTTACATTATGCCTGAGGGAGAAGAAAAAATAAGTTACCTTCTTTTAAATTTAATTGGTTGTTTACTGGTAATGGGTATTTCAATTTTTTTACAATTGTTTGATAATATCCTTAAGACACCGTCACTAGAAGCATAAAAAAAAAGCTTCATAACACGTTATGAAGCTTTTTTAAATTTTTAATACGTCGCTATTATTTTGCTCCCCATTCTTTTAATGAATCTTTATTCATTTTAACATAATCCATATTCTTAGCTATTTCCGCTGCTGCTAAAGATTTTTTAGCTGCTTCAATAGCACCTTTTTTATCTCCTGCTTTTGCATAAATTAGCGATTGTTGTCTTAGTTGCCAAAATGCTGGTTTTTCAGTCATTGACATAGCCTTGTCCATCCATTCTTTAGCCTGCTTAATATCTTTACCAGAATTTAAGTAGTATACTGCAGATGCATAATAATCACCAGCACCAGGACCAGCCATAACTTTACTTATTCCTTCCATTACTGTAGCATCAGTAGGAACTTCAAAAGGAATAGCTACTTTAGTCATATCCCAAGATATTTCTAAGTGCGCACCATTATCTGAAATATGATTGATTGCCAATGTAAAAGATTCTGCTTTATCAGCAGTTGTCGTAGGGTTTATTTTTACTACCGCAGCAACTTTACTTGCATCCCAACTTTCTGGAGTTCCCCAGTTTTCTGTGTTCGTGTAAAAATTAACTTCCCAAACGGCTTCTCCTGGTACTGTAAAAATAGCATATGAACCTGCTTTAAGTTCTTTCCCTGCAACTTTTACATCATTGCTAAAAGTAACTATTGAGTTTTTATTAGCTCCTGTTCTCCACATTTTGTCAAAAGGTACTAAATCTCCAAATACCGTTCTACCACGCATTGCTGGTCTAGAGTATTCCAAGGTTACATCTGTTAAACCAACAACTTGTGTCACTTTAGCAGCAGGGCTTGCTTGTGGGGTTGTTATTTGAGCATTCACTGCAATACCAGTGCAAAGTGCTAAAAATAAAAATAGTGTTCTTTTCATAATAATTAGTTATTTAATTTTAACAAAGCTACTAATAAAGGAATCCATCAATTGTTAACAAATCCTTAAATAAGAATTCTTAAAAATTATTAAACAATGTAATTTTTGTTTAAACATTAATTTGTAACTTTAAACAAAATTAATAGAATGCGACTTTACAGATTACATTCAAAGCAACAATTACCTATAGCTAAGGAGAAAGCCTGGAGCTTCCTGTCCGATCCTGCTAATTTAAAAGTGATTACTCCTGAAGCCATGGGGTTTGAAATTTTATCCGGAGCCGACAAAGAAATGTATGCAGGGCAGATCATCCAATATAATGTATCTCCCATTGCAGGGATTAAGACGCGCTGGGTTACAGAAATAACCCACGTAGATCAAGGTAATTATTTTGTAGATGAACAACGTTTTGGTCCTTACGCTCTTTGGCATCATAAACACTTTATCCATCCAACGGAAAATGGCGTAGTAATGGAAGATATTATTGATTATAAAATTCCATTTGGACTATTAGGACAATTCGCGCACGGTCTATTTATAAAAAAGCAATTGGCTACAATTTTTAAATATCGAGAAGAAAAATTAATAGAACTCTTTGGACAAGTAGATGGGAAACCGAGTCTTCTTGAAATAAAAAAGATTTAAAAGATGAAAAAAAACATATTACTTATAGGAGGTTCCCATGGTATTGGGTTGGCTATCGCTAAAATAATACAAGAAAAACATACCGTTTTTGTTGCATCACGAACCAAAGAAGAATTAGAAGGACTTTCTGTAACTCATATTCCTTTTGATGCTTTGAATGATGAATTAGATACTTCACTCCTACCCGATACCCTAGACGGATTTGTCTACTGCCCAGGCAGCATCAATTTAAAACCATTTAAAATGATGAGTTTAGATACGTTTCATGAAGACATGGAACTTAATTTTTTTAGCATGGTTAGAGTGGTTAAATCCATTATTTCAAAGATGGCTGATAATTCTAGCATGGTCTTTTTTAGTACCGTTGCAGTGGGTACAGGCATGCCTTTTCATACCAGTGTAGCTGCAGCAAAAGGAGCTATTGAAGGTTTTGCAAAATCAATGGCAGCAGAATATGCTCCAAAAATAAGAGTAAATGTTATCGCTCCTTCTTTAGTAGCTACTCCTTTATCAAAGCGGTTATTAAGTAATGATAAGAAAATTGAAATGATGTCTGAGAGGCACCCACTAAAACGCGTTGGACAACCTGAAGATATTGCTGCTTTTTCGGTGTTTTTATTGAGCGATGACAGCACTTGGATGACAGGACAGATTGTGGGCATTGATGGAGGAATGTCTACCTTAAATATTAATTAACCTCTTTTTAAAACAAATTAATGCAAAATAAAATTTCAATTTTTTGGTTTCGAAGAGATTTACGATTAGAAGATAATGTCGGATTATACCAAGCTTTAAAAGGAGATTATCCAGTTTTACCTATTTTTATATTTGATAAAGAAATTCTCGAAAATCTTCCTAAAGACGATGCTCGTGTGAGTTTTATTTTTGAGCAACTGGAAAGCATGAGAAATACGCTGCAAGAGGAGGTGGAAAGCTCTTTGGCTATCTATCATGGAACTCCACAAGAGATTTTTAAAAGTCTTATAAAAGATTATGAAGTACAAGCCGTATATACCAATCATGATTATGAACCATATGCTACGGAGAGAGACACAAAAATTCAAGACTATTTAAAAGATAAGCAAGTTGATTTTCACTCCTATAAAGATCAAGTGATTTTTGAAAAAGGCGATGTTTTGAAAGACGATGGCGATCCTTATGTGGTGTACACGCCGTACAAAAACAAATGGAAGACTATTTTTGATGCAAAAAAAGATTTAGAAACCTATAACACTAAAAAATATTTTAAAAATTTTATTGCACACAGTAGGCTCCCTAATTTGAGTCTATCTGATATGGGATTTGAAACTTCTAAAATAAAAGTCCCCAACTATAGCGCAGGTTCTAAAGTGATTCAAAATTATGAGGATACCCGCAACTACCCTGCTATTGAAAATGGAACTTCACGTTTAGGACCACATTTACGCTTTGGCAGCGTTTCTATTCGTGAAATAACAAAACGCGCTATCGCTGAGAAAAATGAAGTTTTTTGGAGTGAGCTCATCTGGAGAGAATTTTTTATGCAAATTCTCTGGCATTTCCCTCATACAACTAAAAATGCTTTTAGACCAAAATATGACCGAATTGAATGGCGTAACAATGAAGCTGAATTTGAAAAATGGAAAAATGGAGAAACGGGTTATGCTCTGGTCGATGCTGGTATGCGTGAACTAAATACTACAGGATACATGCACAATAGAGTGCGTATGTTGGTGGCTAGTTTTTTATGTAAACACTTATTAATAGATTGGCGTTGGGGAGAAGCTTATTTTGCTGAAAAACTTTTAGACTTTGATTTAAGTGCTAATGTTGGTAATTGGCAATGGGCTGCTGGTAGTGGTGTTGATGCTGCTCCGTATTTTAGAATTTTTAACCCAATGACACAGGTGGATAAATTTGATAAACAAAAAGAATACATCAACACATGGGTTTCAGATTTACAAGAATTGAGCTATCCTGATAAAATGGTGGATCATAAGATGGCAAGAGAACGTTGCTTAAAAACGTATAAAGAAGCTTTATCTTAAATTAAACTCATGATGTTAAAGTTATATAGTAAATAATAATTTACTATATCTTTAATCTTGAATTCTTGATTAAAAAGATTCGTGAATCTTATGGATAAAATCCCATCGTTTGGCAGTCGCCTTAGAAGAAACATCGTAACAGTACCAGAAATTATCGATCAATGCTCAGGAATTAGTGTTTTTGGCCAGGTATTAAAATCGTTTTTATTCAGCACCGATGTGGCGATTATCAGAAACACCAATGCAAATGCAATCATAGCCGTCTACCCATTTACACCCCAACCTGTAATTTCCAATGCCCTTATTTTAGCAGCAGATAAACCTATTTTTTGTGGTGTAGGTGGCGGACTTACCACAGGGATTCGTTCTTTGGAGTTAGCCATACATGCGGAATTTCAAGGTGCAATGGGGGTTGTGCTCAACAAACCCACTCCAAATAGTTTAATTGCAGAATTAAAAGAAAAAATAGATATTCCCGTTACCATAACAATCGTATCTGATAAAGATGATATTCGCGGCAGGATTAAAGCGGGCGTAGATATATTTAACGTTTCCGGAGCTAGTAAGACTACAGATATTATTAAAAGAATTAAAGACATAGATCCGAATGTTGCTATTTTAGCTACTGGAGGAAAATCTGAGGATACTATATTTCAAGCCATAGAAGCTGGTGCCAATGCTATATCTTACACCCCGCCTTCTACGGGAGAGTTATTTAAAGAAATTATGACCCGTTATAGAGACGAATAAAATGATTGAAATAAAAGAAATTACCGCAGAGGAGACCTATCCTCTGCGGCATAAGGTGATGTACCCTAATCATCCTTTTGAGTATATAAAACTGCCAAAAGACCAAGAAGGCACGCACTTTGCAGTAGTAAAGAAAGCAAAAAACGTCACTGTAGTTTCTCTGTTTTTTGAAAATGATAGTGCCCAATTTCGTAAGCTTGCTACCTTAGAATCTGAGCAAGGTCAAGGCCATGCTTCTAAGCTTCTAGATTTTATAATTACCTACGCAAAAAAGAACAATGCCAAAAAATTGTGGTGTAATGCTAGAGCTAACAAAACCAGTTATTACAAAAAATTTGGCTTAGAAGTGAGTCGTCCTAAAATAGGTTGACAGTTTTTAAATAATTAATATTAAACCAGAGAAGCTAGCTTCTCTGGTTTTTTGTTATGTACAAAGTTAGGTGTTTTATATTTTAGACTCAAGTGTGGTCTTTTGTTGTTATACGTTTTTATTGATTCTGCTATAAGCTTTTTCAACTCTTTGCCAGTGTTACATTTATAGATTAGGAATTCCCCTTTCAATATGCCGTTGATTCGTTCTGCCAATGCATTTTGGTAGCAATCATAACCATCTGTCATTGACGGAGTCATATTGCTTAGCCTTAGTTCTTTTTGGTATATGCCGGAGCAATACTGCAATCCTCTATCGGAATGATGAATTAGATCTTTACTTGTCAATCTATTGTTTTTAGCCATTCTTACTGCTTTTACCACATTTTCGGCACTCATATCATCACTAAGGTGATATCCCATTATTTTTCTACTATAGGCATCGGTTACCAAGGATAGATAATGTGTCCGCTCTCTACTTTTGATATATGTAATGTCACTGACGAAGAACTCTTCTGGTCTGGAAACTTTGATTTCTTTCATCAGATTAGGATGTTTTCTAAGCCAATGTTTAGAGTTTGTTGTCTTGGTGTAATTCTTCCTTGGCCTTATCAGCATCGATTCCGAGCGCAAATATCCAAACAGGGCATCTCTTCCTATTTTTAAATTGTGCTTTGCGAATTCTTCCTTTAACAGGTAATACAGCTTTCGTGTACCGAGCCGGGGCATATCCTTGCGAACACCTTCAACCAAGTTCTTTACTTTTATAAACTCCTGTTCTCTTTTTATAATCCGTTTTTCTGCTTGATAGACCGCTTGTCTACTTACCCCAAACAATCGACAACAACGAGATAAACTTAATCGTTGTTCTTGTCGGATGCGCTGGATTGATTGGGCGAATGCTTTTTTCTGATAGCGGTACAATACTGTTTATCGGAGATGTCAATCATAGTATTGAGAATTTTGTTCCTGAGTTTTTCATCGGAAAGCTCTCTCTCCAAGCGTTTGATTTTTTGGGCAGGTGTTTCTTTTGATTTTGGCATTTGATGGCGTATTGGTTTAGTCCAATCTAATGTACCATGTTTTCTCAACCAAACCAAAACAGTACTTCTACCTTGAATACCATAAGCCTTTTGCGCCTGCTTATAAGTCATTTCGCCTTTTTCAACCTGATGGACAACACTTAATTTAAAGCCCAAATTATAATCGCGTTGGGTACGCTTGTCTACCGTAATAATTGAATGTTTCATAAATAAGTCGATTTTGTGTCAACTTATTTCAGGACGGGACAAAGAAACTAATAAAACCTATACTGAGGCAGGTATCGATTTTATTATACTAGAAATGAATTTATAGACGTTTTAATACACAGCGCTATAAATGAATATCCGTAGATTAGTAATTCAAAATAAAAATTAATGAAAAAACTACTATTCTTTTTGGTATTCTTTACGGTTGCCATAAGCAACGCTCAAAAATTTGATTTTACTATTGACCATACCACACTTATTGTCAATGACTTAAAAACTACGGGCGATTTTTACCAAACGGTTATAGGCTTAAAAGAAATTGATCATCCTACCAAAGACCCTGGTTTCCGATGGTTTTCTATTCAAGGAAATACACAATTGCATTTGATTTATAAGGAAAATGTGGTTATGAAAAAACACAAATCTAGCCATGTATGCTTATCCACCTCACAGCTCGATGCTTTTATAAAAAACTTAGTTGAAAATAAAATTCCATATGAGGATTGGCCAGGTACAAAAGGTGCCGTTACCTTACGTGCAGATGGTATTAAACAAATCTATATTACAGATCCTGAGGGTTATTGGATAGAAATAAACGATGCAAAACATTAAATATCATGAGCAAAATAAAATCTATTTTCCCACTGGGCTTCCCTTGGCAAACACAAGATCCTTTTTTATTCTGTGTGTATCATTCCGATCATTATCCTGAAGGAAATGAGGAACTAGGACCAAAAGCATCTTTAGAAGGCAGAACCTTAGGTAATGATTTTACCTTAAAAGATGGTTGGCGCATGTATCATGGAAAAAAGGTTCCTGGTTTTCCTGCACATCCGCATCGAGGTTTTGAAACTATAACCATTGTAAATAAAGGTTTTTGTGATCATTCAGACTCTTTAGGAGCTGCGGGTCGTTTTGGAATGGGAGATGTACAATGGATGACAGCTGGTAGTGGCGTACAACATTCAGAGATGTTTCCGCTACTGAGCACCGATAAAGAAAATCCGCTAGAAATGTTTCAAATCTGGCTTAATTTACCACAAAAAAACAAATTTGCAGCACCTCATTTTGCTATGCTTTGGCATGAAGAAATACCAATCCTAAAAACAGAAACAAGTACTGTAAAAGTAATTGCAGGAAGCTACAATACACTCGAAGCTTTAGATCCCGCACCAAACTCATGGGCTGCAGACAGGGCTAATGATGTTGCTATTTGGAATATACAAGTAGCCGCAGAAAGTACCTATATTTTACCAAAGGCAAAAAACGATATTCCTAGAATGTTGTATTTTTATGAAGGTGATACGGTAGAAATTGAAGGAAGAACGCTTACTCCTAACCATGGAATTAGTGTTGATGCTCTAGAGTCGCTTGAAATAAAAGTACGTGGGAAAAATGCACATTTTCTTATGTTACAAGGAAAACCTATTGACGAACCTATTGCTAAATATGGCCCTTTTGTTATGAATTCTGACGAAGAAATACAAGAAGCCATGGAAGAATACCAAAGAACACAATTTGGAGGATGGCCTTGGCCAGATGCTGCAAATGTTCACGATAAATCTAAAGGTAGATTTGCAAAATATCCGGATGGAAATATAGTAGAAAAATAGAACAAGTATTTATGAGTTTTTTAAAATCTTTATTTAATAAAAAGGAAGTCGTTACTACAGCCACAGCTGACCTTAGGTACCAAGAATTTTGGGCCTGGTTTCAAAAGCATGAAAAAGAATTTTTTAAGGTTGTTAAAAAAGGTGATGCAATCGAAAAGAACTTTTTTGATATTCTAGGCCCAAAATTAAATGAATTAAAGGAAAGTACTTTTTGGTATTTAGCTGGTATGTATGATGACAATACAGCAGAATTAATTCTGACAGCTGACGGAAATTTAAGAAACATTCCTTTTATAGAAGACTTAGTGGCTGCTGCTCCTGTTATTGAGAATTGGAAAATTACAGCATTAAAACAACCCAGTGCATCTAGTACTTTCGGAATTAAAATGAATGGATATACATTTAGTGAAGAGACCATGAGTTTCTATGCTAATGAAAATCCTGAAATGCCAGACCAGATAGAAATCACTATTCTACATCAAGAATATACTAGTGAAAATGAATCAGAAATTTCACATGGCGCTTACCTCCTATTAGATAATTATTTGGGAGAATTAAATTGTGTGACCACTATAGATCATATAAATTTTAAGAATACAAAGAACGCTGAGAAAGAAATTATCCCTTTAGAGAAATTAAAAGATTTTTTAATATGGCGAGAAAAAGAATTTATAGAGAAATATGAAGGTATACGGCACCATACCGAAAAAGATAATTATTCAAGTTTTAACGGTACCTTAAAAAACGGACTCCCTATTATTGCCATTGTCAATACAGATATATTGCAATGGAATGCTAAGGCTTCTCATCCTTGGATTGCCATTGCTACATTTAAGTTTGATGGAGATAGTAATAATGGAATGCCTGATGATAAGACGTATGAGTTATTGAACACCTTGGAAGATACTATCATGCTAGAATTAAAAGATTCTGATGGCTATGTGAATATCGGTAGAGAAACGGCAGATTCCACGAGAGAGATTTATTTTTCTTGTTTAGACTTTAGAAAACCAGCTAAAGTTTTCGATAAAATGCAAAGAGAAAATAAAGAAATCATAAGTTTCGATTTTGAAGTTTATAAAGATAAATATTGGCAAACCTATAATAAGTATCTTTAGCATAAAATAGCAAAACAAAAAAAAAGGAAATGAAAAAAGAAATGGATCAAATGATGTGTTTAGATATTTATCTTTCGTCATTAACTGAAGAAGAAAATAAAAAGATTGCACCCCGGATAAAACCTGCAAAAAAAGGAGCTATGGCACCGCTACTAAGCTGGGATATGCATATTAATAATTTTTACAATCTGTCCATACAATCTAAAAAGGAAACTGCTGTAAGAGAGTTTGAAAAAATTGCTAAAAAATTACATTGGAAAAATGATATTTCATCTCTTTTCGAAAATCAAGAATTTGAAGCACTTGTCATTACCGATTTAAAAAAGAAGATCGTTTGGGTTAGTGATGGTTTTTCTGATATGACTGGGTATTCTAAAAAATTCGCAATAGACCAAACACCAGCTTTCTTGCAAGGTGAAGAAACGACTCAAGCCGTAAAATCTCGTATTAATGCGAAGATAAAAGCAGATAAACCGTTTACTGACATTATTACCAATTACCGGAAAGATAAGTCTGCATATAAATGTGAAATAAAAATAATTCCTTTATATACCGCAGAAACCACCCATTATTTGGCTTTAGAACGACAGGTAGTATAAGCAGGTACATGGACTACTTTATATAATTTAAAAATTCGCTTACTTATAATTTGGAATATTCATTCCAAATTATATATCTTTGCTGTGTGAGTAAGAAAGAACAAATCATAACGGCAGCTTTAAAGCTTTTAATTGTAAAGGGGATTCATAACACCCCTGTCTCTGCAATTGCAAAAGAGGCTGGTACTGGAATGGGAACTATCTATAATTATTTCCCAGACAAAGATGCCTTAATCAATGAAATATATGTGGCTATAAAGCAGAAAGAAGAAACCATTTTCCTGTCGCTCAGCTCCGAGCAGCCCCTAAGGCTACAATTTGAGGCTTATTATTCGGCCATAATAGATTTCTTTATCGATAACTCAAGTTATTTTAGTTTTATGGAACAATTACAGGCATCACCAATAATTACGCCTGAGAGTAAACTTGTAGGGTATAAAGCTATTGAACCTGTCACCAACTTACTTGATAAAGGAAAAGAAGCACTCATCGTTAAAAATATTCCTACAGAAGAGCTGCTTCAATTTATAGGTGGATCTATAGGCTCCTACTTACGTTGGTATTTTAAGGAAGACCGAAAGGATGTCCGTCAAGCCTACCAAAATCAATTAACAATGGCGTGGGACTCCATTAAGAACTAAAAAAATTTATTATTAATTTGGAATGATTGTTCGCTCCAATTCAAAATTAAAAATTATTTATTATGAAAAAAAATGTTTTAATCACAGGAACTTCTACAGGTGTAGGTTTACAAACTGCTCTTTTATTTGCAAGAAATGGCTACAAAGTGTACGCTACAATGCGGAATTTATCAAAAGCAACCGAACTTGAAACCTACATTAAGGCTGAAAGCTTAGCTATTGAACTACTCCCCTTAGATGTTACTAAGAATGACTCAATTACAGCAGCTGTAGCGAAAATAATTTCCCAGGATGGAAAGATTGATATGCTTATTAATAACGCAGGCGCTGGCTTCGCAAAAACTACCGAAGAAGCCACAGAGGATGAAATAGATTGGGTGACCAATGTTAATTATACAGGAGTGGTCTTATGTACCAAAGCAGTTTTACCCCATATGCGTAAACAAAAATCAGGGCAAATCATAAACGTTACCTCTGTAGGTGGTTTAGTAGGGCAACCTTTTAATGAACTGTACTGTGGCGCTAAATTTGCCGTAGAAGGGTATATGGAAGCTTTAGCCACTTATATTTCTGATCCGTTTCATATAAAAATCACCTGTGTTGAACCTGGTGGAATTGCTACCGAATTTATGAAGTCGGCCATATCTAAAACAACCATTGACGGTCAACTTGCCACAGGAGAATATGCCCCAATTTTTGAAAGATACATGGCTGGTATTCAAAAAAGAGGGAATGAAAGTAAATTAAATTTATAGAGGTCAGTAGCTAACTTCGTATCTTGATACTCAGTAAATATATTAAATTATGGATATTTTCAAGGGTCAAAATCTTCTAGAGTTCTCTGATTGCTTCAAAACGGACAATGATTGCAAAGAATATTTAACAAATATTAAGTCTAAAACCCCTTTTAAATGTTCTAGATGCAATCATATAGCCTGTCAAACACGTGCTGATTTCTCTAGGCAATGTAATATTTGTAGACATACAGAATCCGCAACAGCAGATACATTATTTCACAAGGTAAAGTTTGGTGTTCGCAAAGCATTTTTTATTTGTTTTGAGATGGCTACAAGCACGAAAAGCTTATCTGCAAGTTATATGGGAGTACGTTACGGAGTAACAGAAAAAACAGCTAGACTTTTTATGCTTAAGGTCAGAGAAGCTATGTCTTCGAGTGGGAATAATCCTATGGACGGAGTTGTTCATGTAGATGAATTTGTTTTAGGGGGCAGAGAAGAAACAAAAGTTGGCAGAAGCTACAATGCTAAGAAAAAGAAGGCGGTTACAGCTGTTCAGCTTACAGAAGATGGAAAGGTAAAAAGAATGTATGCTATGAAAATAGATGATTTTTCAGCACAATCCTTACAATATATTTTTGTCAACCATATCAGCCGAAACGCAAAGATTACTACAGATAAATGGAGAGGCTATAGTCCTATTGCAAAGGCTTACGACATCACACAAATAGAAAGTAATGGAGGGTTAAATTTTAAAGCGCTTCATACAATGATACATCAGGTTAAATCTTGGATAAGAACAACTTATTCTTGGGTTAGTGACAATAATTTAAATAGATATTTCAATGAATTTTGTTTTAGAATAAACAGATCTCAAAGTAAAGCTACAATATTCAATAATCTTATTGTTAAAATGGTCAATAATGATAAAATCAATCAAGCTGAATTAATAAGTAATTAACTACTGACCTCTATAAATTTATATCAAACTCCAGAAGAAGTAGCTAAGGTTCTTCTAGAAGTTGCTAGCAATGAGAACCCTCCTTTGCGTATTAGAACTTCTGAATGGGCAGAAGAATTTACAGCTTTAAAAACAAATCTAGATTCTGATGGCACCAAGTTATTACATTACGTAAAAAGTTCGTTCTTGTAATACCCTCATTTACCACTAAAAACACGCCTTTTAAAACAGCTTACTTAGTGAAGTCTTTAAAGGGCGTTACGTACTAATATTTGATTATCTTAGATGCTCTCTATCCTAAAATAATCCTGATGAAATTATTTTCAACATTTTCTTCCCTCCTATTTGCATGCATCTTTATTTATAGTTGCCAAGAAAAACAAAAGGATACCGAGACTCCCTCAGAAAAAAGACAACGTATAGAACTAGTTACGAATAAAGGAACTATGGTTATAGCGCTTTATAATGATACACCACTTCATCGTGATAACTTTATTAATCTAGTACAGCACAAGGCCTATGATAGTCTTCTATTTCATAGAGTTATCTCTAATTTTATGATTCAGGCAGGAGATCCTGAAAGCAGAAGTGCAAAGGCTAATGACACTTTAGGAGAAGGTGATGTTCCTTATCGTGTGAAAGCAGAAATTTTGCCTCATCTTTTTCATAAAAAAGGGGTTTTAGCTGCTGCCCGTGATGGTAACCCTGAACGCGCCTCTAGTGGAATGCAATTCTATATTGTTCAAGGAAAAATATATAATGATAGCCTATTAACTATTGCAGAAAAGAGAATAAATGGGTGGTTAGCAGAACATTATATTAGAACAGACCGTGCACACAGCTATCTTTTAGATTCATTACAGCATCATAGCGCTAGCGGAAATAACACAAAATACATGCTATATAAAGATAGCATTACTAACTGGGCTGCACATTCTGAGGAATTCAAAGCCTATACTATTCCTGAAGATCAGCGCACAGTTTATAAAACACTAGGGGGTGTACCTCATTTAGATCAGAATTATACTGTTTTTGGGGAAGTTATTGAAGGCTTGCCTATTATAGATTCTATTGCCACTACTGACATTGGAGAATTTGACAGGCCCACTGAGGATGTCCGTATTATAACTATGCGTTTAGTAGAGTAAGTATGAATTATAAACATCTGTTGTCTCTTTCTAACTTTTAATAATGTCTTAATTCATTGAATTAGTAATAAGCTCCTAATATTTAAAGCATTAATTTTTTTGGTTATTGCGGTTTTCCACACTATGGTTTCATTTTTTCATAATAAATTTGAATAAATACTACTATACTAAAACTACTAAAATGAAATTAGAAAAAATATTAGATAAGCTTGGTGCCCTTGAAAAAAATTCTTTCATCAAAATAATAGATAATATTATTTCACAAAATCCAAAAAATGGAAAAGAAATTGAAAAGATATTAAGTTCTTCTAATAAAGGATTGAAATCTGCAGACAACCAAAATATTTCAAAAATATTTCACTTAATAGCATCCGAATTTACAGACCATTTAAAGTGTGAATTTCAGGAAGCAAATTCCCAATTAGATATTTTAATTGATATTATAATTAGAGATGGTAATTGCGTAATGAAACAAGATTGGTTTTCAAGATTATACGAGACTGAAATTAAAAAACTAAAGGTCAAAATTAAAGTTCTCAATACAGAATTAGAAAATGACAAATCTGAATTAAGTGAGTCAAGAAAAAGGGACTATAAAATCTATAAAAACTGTTTATCAACAGCCTATAAAAATGATATTGCCAATAACCGTGAAGCAAAAATTACTTCTGATGAATTATCAATTATTTTAACATTATCAAAACAATTGAATTTATCCCAAGAAGATGTAAAATTGATAAACTATTCGATATTACCTATCAAAAAAATTGATATTCTAGATGTTATAAATGATTTAAAAAATTTAGGTGTTGTTTTCTTTTCAAAAAAGGAAAACACAATTTACGTTGCTGATGAAATGGTCAAGCTACTAAGAGCTGTTAGGGGAAAAGAAATTGCTGAAAAATTCTACAGACGTACGTTAAAATTACTAAGAGAGCCAATAGTAAATCAAATTTCAAAGAATTATAATATTGATAGAAAATTAACCAATGGTGAAAAGATTGAGGAAATTATTAAGGAAGGTATTTCCTTTACTAGTTTACTGTCAAATGACATTTACAAAGAGGGTTCAAATTTAACTGAAAAGAAAAAAACTCTAAATGAGCTATGTGAAAAAGGATTAAATATTCAAAATTTAAAAGGGAGTACTCTCGATGACAAAATCACCAGTTTGATTGAACACTTTGATCATGTCGAAAAAGATGAAAAAGTTGGCATTTCTTTAGATGGATTTGACAAAATGCTTACTGAATTAAATAAAGATTTACCAAAACTTAATAAAGAACTTAAAGAACAATTTGAACTACAAGATGAATATGTTCTTAATGCTAATTTCCTTTTAGACTATAACATTAAACCCAGGGATATTCTAGATTTGATAAGTAAAACAGATTTATCCAAATTTATCAAGAATAACGAAATTAAACAAAGAGGAGATGATATTCTGAATATTCTTGATCATTATAAAGATGTTGAAAATTTATATCTAGAGAATTATGAAAACGTTGGTTTTAGGAACTTAAATTTATTAAAAGAAAACGGAATATCGATTAAGGAAAGTGAATTAGGTTTAAAGTTTGAAGAACTAACTAAAGTAATCTTTAAAGGCTTGGGCTTTGATGTTGATGATAAATTTAAAAATCAATTAAATACCCAAAAAGATATGATGGATATTCTTATAAACCTTGGCAATAATGAAATTATCATTATTGAATGTAAAACTATTAAAGAAAAGGGGTACAATAAATTTAGCGCTGTTTCAAGACAACTAAAATCTTATCAAAATTTAGCACTCAAAAATGACTTAAGGATTGTCAAAATATTACTAGTTGCACCAGACTTTAGTGACGATTTTATATATGATTGTGAAATGGACACTGAAATGAATTTGTCTTTACTAACTGCTACAACACTATCAAAAATATTTGAATCTTTTAAAGCATCCAAATTTAAAGAATTTCCACATGTGTTATTTAGAGACATTGTAATAAATGAAGAAAGAATTCTGAAAGCTTTAAGTAAATAAAAGCATTAAAAAATATAACCTTTTTATAAAATTTCTTTATAAAATATATTTGCCTTTCATCGAAAAAAAGTAAAATAAGCGTTTGTGCAAATAATCAAACCTATTTTCCATACGTTACCAAGGATAGCGTTCTCAAACCAACCTTATCAACACCAACGTCATGGACAAATTTCTACGAATTTTAAAACCTGTAAAGGTTTATGCCAAACATGAATCTAAATCTAGAATTATAAAAGAATTAGCACCCGACGAACTTATTCTATTCAACCGTGAAAAAAGAAGAAACCAACAGAATTGGATGGAAATTTATCTTGAAAAAGATAAAGTTGGATATCTAAAAAAAGATAGTGACACCTTTTTTCGTTGCAGTTTTGCTAGCTTAAATGATGAAATATCTACAGGTTTTAATTATGAATTTAAATCTAAACACACTCCAGGATTAGATACTCTTTTTCACCAAAGAGGCACCCTCTAGTTTAGCCCCTAATAAGTTCGGAGTGCTCTTTTAAATTTCAAACTTAATATATTTGAGATATGAAATACAAGAAATGGACCTTAGATCAGAAGTTAGAAATTCTCTCTAGTTCAGAAGATATAGGCATCGTAGAAGCCTGTCGTAAATACGGAGTTAGTACAGGTACTTTTTATAGTTGGAAGAAGAAACATGAGAGCCAAGGAGAAGCAGGCTTAAAAGTCACCTATGACACTAAAAGTAAAGAACATAAACAGGCAGAAGAAGAAAATAGAATACTACGTAAACTTCTGAGCAATAAAGAAATTGAATTAGAAGTACAACGAGAACTTTTAAAAAAAAAGTTTGGAACGTCCGATCCAAGAAAGATTTAGTGAATGCTATTTATAGCAAGCATAAAATTAGTAAAACCAACATAATTAATATGGTAGGGATGGTTCATAGTAGCTATTACCGTACTCCAAGTTTTGGTAAAAAAGGTAATACTCCTAGTAAACTCACCTATCATAAATCTAAGGGCTGGGTGAATCAAGACGCTGTTATTGCTTCTATAAAAGAGATTTTAAGTCATGAATTTATAGATTGTGGTTACCGGTTAATGACTTCTTACTTAAAAAAAGAAGCATACCTGATTAATCATAAAAAGCTCTACAGAATTATGAAAGAACAGGGAATGCTAAAACTAGAGAATCGGATAAACAGGAGTGGTTCTGGACGTAAATTTGTAAAATTCAGGAAAGTAAACACCTCAAGACCAATGGAATGTCTAGAGATGGATATAAAGATGGTATGGATTCCTAGTGTGGGTAAAAACGCTTATTTATTATCCATCATAGACGTACATACTCGTAGAATATTAAAAGACTATTTTTCTTTTTCTATTAAACAGGATAAGGTGATAGCATTTTTATCAGAGTTGTTTGAAGAATATCAACACCCTGATAACGTTGTTATTAGAAGTGATAACGGTAGTCAGTTTATTGCTAATAATGTACGTGAATATCTTGGACTAATTGGAGTTCAGCAAGAATTTACACATATAGCCACACCAGAAGAAAATGCGCATATAGAAGCCTATCATGGAATACTAAAAAAAGAAATTTTTAAAAGAGTGGATTACACATGTTTTGGGCAAATTGAACAAATCTTAAAAAGGTATGTGACTTTTTACAATAATACTAGGTTACATGGGCTCTTAGGACGTATTACACCAATGGAAAAATGGGACGCTGATGAACACCTCATTCTAATGAAAAAATTAACAGCTTAAGCAATAATCGAAATTTAAAAGATTACTCTTGTTTTATAGGGGTCAAAACACCCTCAACAAAGAACAATGTACTGTAGCTACTGTCGAAATGAAGACTGTAGATGATTCTGATAAGAAAAAAACGGCACAATTAGAACTAGAATACAATGCAGATATTATTACTGTTATTCCATTAATATTCACTAAAGAAAGTGAATTCTACGTAACCAATGACGCAGAAACTAACAACAGTTTATTTATTGAAGTAGATAACCGCTTAGGAAAAAAAGGGTATTTATTAAAAACTACGAATTATACCTATTCGGAAGACAAATGAGTGACTCCTTTTGCAATTACGGTAGCCATACTTGCTGTCATAGGAATTTTTATAGCTTTTTTAGCTTCTGGTTGGATTGTGATAAGCGGACTTATGTTTATAGTAGGGTTTGGTGTTGCTTTTGTAGCGATAATTGCGATGCAAATACTCATCCTTATTCTTAGAGGCATCTTCAATCATATTAGAAAGCGTTTGTAAAAACAAGACCTAAAAAAACCGCAAAGCTTTCACGTTGCGGTTTTATATAATTTATAGGTTTAACTAATTAAGACACTCGCGTAATTTTTGCGCCAATAGCACGTAAACGCTCGTCTATATTCTCGTATCCTCTATCTATTTGTTCTATATTATGTATGGTAGATGTACCTTTTGCAGATAAGGCAGCGATTAATAAAGAAACTCCTGCTCTAATATCTGGAGATACCATTGTTGTTGCTTTCAAGGTAGACTCAAAATTGTGCCCTATAACGGTAGCTCTATGCGGATCGCAAAGAATAACCTTGGCCCCCATATCTAACAATTTATCTACGAAGAATAATCTACTTTCAAACATTTTCTGGTGGATTAAAACCTCCCCTTTTGCTTGAGTAGCTACTACCAAAATAATACTCAATAAATCTGGCGTTAAACCAGGCCATGGAGCATCTGCGATAGTTAAAATAGAACCATCAATATAATTTTGTATCTCGTAACCGTTCGTATGTGCTGGTATAAAGATATCATCATCTTTACGTTCAATAGTAATTCCTAATTTACGGAACACGCTAGGTATTTGCCCTAAATCATCCCAACTTACATTTTTAATTGTAAGTTCACTTCTAGTCATCGCTGCAAGACCTATCCAACTACCAATCTCAATCATATCTGGCAGCATCGTATGTTCTGTTCCTCCTAAACTATCTACCCCTTCTATTATAAGTAGATTAGAACCTACGCCGCTAATTTTAGCCCCCATACGGTTCAACATCTTACAAAGTTGCTGTAAATAAGGCTCACATGCTGCATTGTAAATAGTAGTGGTACCTTCTGCAAGAACCGCTGCCATAACAATATTAGCAGTACCGGTAACAGAGGCTTCATCTAAAAGCATGTAAGTACCTTTTAGTTTTTTAGCTTCTACCCCGTAAAAATGCTCTTCTTTATTATACCTAAACTTAGCACCTAGATTTATAAAACCTTCAAAGTGTGTATCTAATCTTCTTCTTCCTATCTTATCTCCTCCTGGTTTAGGAATATATCCTTTACCAAAACGCGCTAATAAAGGTCCAACTAACATGATAGATCCACGTAAGCCGCGTCCGTCTTGTTTAAATTGGTCTGATTGTAAGTAGTCTAGATTAACATCATCAGCTACAAAGCTGTAAGATCCTTTTCCTTTTTTCTGGATTTTTACTCCCAAATCTTCTAATAAAGCAATCAGTTTATTAACATCAATAATATCTGGGATATTATGAATAGTAACAGGTTCTGCTGTTAATAATACTGCACATAGTATTTGTAGTGCTTCATTTTTTGCACCTTGTGGTGTAATTTCACCATGAAGTTGATGACCGCCTTCTATTTTAAATGTTCCCATTTAATGTAAACTAGTATTAATAGCGTTTTTTACCGCGATTAGTATTTCTATTATTGGTACTCTTCTTGTTGTTCGAACGATTTGAGTTTTGTTTTGCGGGTCTATTTTTCAAGAATTGTCCGCTATCTGTAAGGTGTTCTCCTTCTACCGCTAAATCTATCTCACCATCACTCAACTCATGTAAATGCTTAAAAATAATCTTATCGTCTACCGTATCTTTATTCCAGTTTAGGTAACATTTTTTCATGTGGTTAGCAATGGCATACTCAAGACCATCACGCTTATCTCCTTTTTCCCAAGACATAGCCACATCAATCATTTGCTTTATATTGTTTCCGTAAAAACGATATTTAGGATAATTTTGAGGATATTCTAAAGGCTCCGGGCGTTCCAAAAGCATTTCTTTTGTAGTAATAGGGTATGGTGAATCTACTTTCAGCTTAAAGTCAGACATTATAAAAAGCTGATCCCATAATTTATGTTGAAAATCTGGAACATCTCTAAAATGAGGTTGTAAATTACCCATCACACTTATAATAGATTGTGCAACTTTATTTCGTTCCTCATCATTTTCTATGCTCATCGCATAGTCTACCATTTTCTGAAAATGACGCCCGTATTCAGGAATAATAAGCTGTGGACGCTCCGTGTTGTACTCTAGATTGAATACTTCGTTGTTGGCTAAATTCAAATTGAAAAATTTTTCTTAATAATTATAAAGAGGAAAGTATGCTCTTAAAGCACGCAAAATAACAAAATTCTGTTAGATATGCTAAAATTATAAAGATATTAAACCTTCTACAGTAGCAACCTTTTTATAATAAGCTATAATAGCATCGGCAGAATCTAAGGGTAAACTAATAGAAACACTTGTAAACTTTCCGTTTTTAGATAGCTTATTAATCACTATAGCATTGGTATCATCAAATGCACTTTCAATTTCTTTTACTCCTGTTCCTTCGGTAGGTACTATAAATTTATACAAATACGTAGTAGGAAAGGTACTTGTTTTTTCAAGACGCTCTTTAAGCGTATCGTAAAACTCTTTTTCTTTATCTAAATCCATAAAAAGTCTTTTTACAAAGATAATCTGATTTTTTCGATTAATTAAATTGTTCGGTAGGCAATTGACCCTATTCTGTTCGTGATTCTTTCAAATAAAATCATAGCTACAAACCCACTTAAAAGGAAACATTTTTACCTGATGTGGCAATACTACATCATTTCATTACTTTTGTGCTTCTAAAAAAAAAGTATTGAGCACAAAGAAAATTGTAATTGCAGGCGGACCAAGTACAGGAAAGACTTCTGTGGTAAACGGAATTGAAAAAGCTGGTTTCAAATGCTTCCATGAAATTTCTAGAGAAATAACCTTACAAGCGCGTGAAGAAGGCATTGAACAGTTATTCTTAACAGATCCTTTATTGTTTAGTCAGCGTATATTAGAAGGCAGGCGTTCACAATTTAAAGACTCTGAATCTCTTACAGATCCTTTAGTATTTTTTGATAGAGGATTACCAGATGTTGTTGCGTATTTAGATTGCTTTGGCACAGCATACCCAAAAACATTCTCTGAAATCTGTGCAGCGCACAAATATGATGCTATATTTCTACTTCCTCCATGGAAAGAAATACACACTTCTGATAATGAACGCTTTGAGAATTTTGAGGAGGCCCTGCAGATTCATGATGCTTTAGAAGAAGCCTACAAAAGCTTTGGTTATAGCGTTATTGAAGTACCTAAAGTGTCTGTAGAGGAACGAATAGCATTTATTCTAGATCAATTAAATTTGAAGTAGTGCAGATAAGCCCAAAAGACATTTTAAAAAAGTATTGGGGTTTTTCTGAGTTTAAAGAATCTCAAGAAGAAATTATTTCTTCAATTTTAGACAAAAAAGATGTATTAGCTTTGCTACCCACAGGCGGTGGTAAATCTCTTTGCTTTCAAGTTCCTGCGTTAGTAAATGACGGAATTTGCATTGTGGTTTCGCCCTTAATCGCCTTAATAAAAAATCAAGTTGACACCCTTAAAAGTAAAAATATTAAGGCAATTGCTTTAACGGGAGGTATCTCTCAAAATGAAGTTGTAGACCTCTTAGATAATTGTCTTTATGGTAATTATAAATTTTTATACCTTTCTCCTGAGCGGCTACAACAAGATTTAGTTAAAGATCGCATTCAAGAAATGAATGTAAACCTTATTGCCATAGATGAAGCACACTGCATCTCTCAATGGGGTAATGACTTTAGACCTTCCTATCTTACGTGCAGTATCTTAAGAGACTTAGCACCAGAAGCTCCTATGATTGCGTTAACGGCAACAGCTACCCCTATAGTAGCTAAAGATATTGTAGAAAATCTACACCTAAATAATCCGTTAATAAAAAAAACATCATTTGCTAGAGATAATATAGCGTTTAACGTACGCTGGGATGAGGACAAGAATTACCAATTAAAAGAAATACTACGCAGCAGTACCCAAAGCGGTATTGTCTATGTGCGTACTAGAAAATTAACCAATGAATTAGCCAATTATTTAGTTGCAGAAAAGATAAGTGCTACTTTTTATCATGGCGGACTTTCTAAAGAAATTAAAGGAGAGCGGTTAAAATTGTGGTTAGAAGACAAAGTACAAGTCATGGTCGCTACTAATGCTTTTGGAATGGGGATTGATAAGCCAGATGTTAGCACCATTATACATTATCAAATTCCAGATAGCATAGAAAATTATTTTCAAGAAGCTGGTAGAGGTGGTAGAAATGGCACCCCTGCTACCGCTACAGTACTTATTAATAAGGCTGATGAGACACAGGTTAAAAGGCAGTTTTTAAGTGGCTTGCCAACGGTTCCCTATTTAAAAACGCTTTACAATAAGCTAAATAATTATTTTCAGATTTCTTTTGGAGAAAGTACTACAGAAACGTATCAATTAAATTTCAATGCTTTTTGTGCTACCTATTCTTTGAGTCCTTTTCTTACGTATAATGCTTTGCGTATTCTAGATCAGAATTCGGTTATCGCATTATCAGAATCGTTCTCAAAGAAAACAAGCATCCGATTTATCGCTCCTAAAAATCATATTTTTGATTATATCGATAGGTATGGTAAAATAGCTCCTGTGATTCAAATTATTCTTAGAACCTACGGAGGTATTTTTGAATACGACACCAAGATAAATACGTATACCATTGCCAAAAAATCGGGCATCAGCGAACGAGAAGTCGTAAAAGTATTGGAACAATTAAAAAAAGATGAAATCATTACTTATACTGCACAGCATAATGATATAGAAGTATTGTTTCTTGTACCACGGGAAGATGATAGAACGATTAATCTTTTTGCTAAAAAAGTAGAATTACTAACGGCACAGAAAACTAAAAATATAGCAGCTGTTCTTCAGTATTTAAAAAATGATAAAGTTTGTAGAAGTCAACAATTATTGGCTTACTTTGGAGAAACAAAAAAAGCCTGCGGCCATTGTGATGTCTGTTTAAAAACGCCCCCAATTGCTGCAGAAATTATTGCATTGGCTAAAGAAGCTATTTTAATGCAATTGCATATAAAACCTAAAACCTCAAGAGAAATCATTAAAACCGTATTGTACAAAGAGACCGCAATTTTTAATGCCTTACAAGCGCTTTTAGAGGATGAAATTATTGAAATAAACGAAATAAACGAATACAAAATAGCAAAAACATGAGTAAACTAAGAATTGTCTTTATGGGAACCCCAGATTTTGCAGTAGGGATACTAGATACCTTAGTGCAAAATTCATACGATATAGTGGGTGTAATTACTGCTCCAGATAAACCTGCAGGTCGTGGTAGAAAACTAAACGAATCTGCTGTAAAAAAATATGCTGTTGAACATAACCTAAAGGTAATGCAGCCTACCAATTTAAAGAGTGAGGAATTTCTTGACGAATTGAAAAGCTTAAAACCAAACTTGCAAATTATAGTTGCTTTTAGAATGTTACCAAAAGTAGTCTGGGAAATACCGGCATTAGGCACATTTAACCTGCACGCCTCTCTCCTACCCGATTACCGTGGTGCAGCGCCTATTAATTGGGCTGTTATTAATGGCGAAACAAAAACAGGAGTGACCACTTTTTTTATAGATAATAAAATCGATACAGGAGAAATACTATTACAACAAGAAATTGCTATTACTCCTGAAGACAACGCAGGAAGTTTGCATGATAAACTAATGAGCCTGGGCGCAGGTGTAGTTGTGGAGACAGTGAAAGCAATTGAGGCTGATACTATAAGTCCTAAAAAACAACCCACTACTCCTATTGAAAAAGTAGCGTATAAAATACATAAGGACACTTGTGAGATTAATTGGGATACAACTATTGATAAAATATACAATCACATTAGAGGTCTTAGTCCGTATCCAGCAGCATGGACTACCTTATATACTGGTGATGACGAATTATTTCTAAAAATATACGACGCTGTTATACTAAAGGAGCCACACCATCTAAAACTTAAAACGATTGTTTTTGATAAAAAGACGATGAAAATTGCGGTAGCTGGTGGTTTTGTTGCGCTCTTAGAAATACAGTTACCAGGGAAAAGAAAAATGAAAACACATGAGGTACTAAATGGCTTAAAACTGGATGAAAAAGCATATGTGGGCTAAACCCTTGCTATCACTAGTCTCGATGAAGTGTAAAAAATAGCCTACTTTATCAACAAACTGTTAGAGTTATTAACAAAAACACTGATTTCCCCTTGTTTTACTTGCGTTAACCACTTTTACTTATAAATTTGTTAGGGTATAGAAATTTTAACAACAATTAATTATTAAAATTATGAACAAAACAGAATTAATCGATGCAATGGCAGCAGATGCTGGTATCACGAAAGCAGCTGCAAAGAAAGCTTTAGAGTCTTTTTTAGGAAATGTTGAAGGTTCTCTTAAAAAAGGTGATAGAGTTTCTTTAGTAGGTTTCGGATCTTGGTCTGTATCTAAAAGAGAAGCTAGAGATGGTAGAAATCCACAAACTGGAGCAACTATCAAAATCGCTGCTAAAAACGTTGTTAAGTTTAAAGCTGGTGCTGAATTAGCGAAAGCAGTAAACTAAAAATACTTTAGTACTATAATTAAAGCACTTCTTTTTAAGAAGTGCTTTTTTTTTTATACTACATTTTGTAAGAAACTAAAAAAAATCTTACATTAGAACAACGAACCACGACTATATGATACATCTTCAACCTGAAAAAGGTAAGCTCTTAATTGCAGAACCAGCGTTGGCTGGTGATGTTTCCTTTAGTAGATCTGTTGTTTTACTCGCCGAACACGGCGAAGATGGGTCTGTTGGCTTTATTTTAAATAAACCTTTGGATTACTCTATTAGTGATTTAGTTACTGAAATAGAAGTACCCTTTAAAGTATTTAATGGAGGACCAGTAGAGCAAGACAATTTATATTTTATACACAAAGTACCAGAACTTATAGCCAACAGTATAGAAATATCTGATGGTATCTATTGGGGAGGAGATTTTGAGTGCATTGTAGGTCTTATTAATACCAATGCCATATCTGAAGAAGATATTAGGTTTTTCTTAGGGTATACAGGATGGTCTTCCTTACAATTAGACCAAGAGTTGTCTTCAAAATCTTGGGCAATATTGCCTAACAAGTATGAAAGCAGCATCATTCAGAAAGCCCCTGGAGCCTTCTGGAAAGAGAATATGCTTACTTTGGGCGGAGATTACCTCTTGTGGTCTAACACTCCAGAGAACCCTAGCTTAAACTAAATACGAAGTTTAACTGTATATAAAAATTCCTTCACATCTATTTGAAGAAATTAATGCTACTCCGTATTCTTTGAGACTAGCCTAAACGCGCTGCTGCATTTAGTTTTCCTATTAAGTTTTTAGCTACCGTATTTGCAAAAATCTTTTTACGGTATTTTGTAATTGGTTGAATTCCGACAATGGCATTTGTGATAAATAATTCATCTGCTTTTTGAAGTTCAAAAGGAGAAATTGAAGCTTCTTCAAAGGTATAGTCTTCTAGTTTTCCTAAAATATCAATAAGCTTTTTACGTAGAATGCCGTTTAAGCACCCTTCGCTTTTTGGAGGTGTTTTAATTGTTTTCCCAGAAACAAGAAATAAATTACCGTTTAATGCTTCTACTACCATTTTTTGGTTGTTTAAAAGCAAGCAATTCTGGTATCCATTTTCTTTCGCAAAAATACTCCCAACTACATTTAGTATTTTATTATTTGTTTTTAGCGTAGAAAGCATGTCTGGATTTACATAGAAGTCTTTAAAAAGTTCTACTTCATAGGGAGATTCATCAATAACAAAAAAGGTGTTTTCTAGTTTTTTAGCTTCAATGATATAAGAAATTTCATTGGTCTTAGGAGCATATAAGCCTCCTTCGTTCCTAAAAACGGTAAAACGAATGCGTACTGCAGCATTTTCTAAGGCATTCTGAGTAATGGTATCTAGAATTTGATTTTCAAGATATTCCATGGTAAAACTCATCGGTATTTCCATACGTAGAATTCGCATAGAAGCCATTAGCCTTAAATAATGATCTTCCCAGAAATAGATTTTACTATTTACAACCCTGATTGTTTCAAAAAGAGAATCGCCATAGCGGAGCCCTCTATTTTCTTGGTTGATAAAGTGTGATGTTGTCGGAATTAATTTTCCGTTATAATTGAGCATAAAAAAACCTTGAAAAAATTCAAGGTCAAAGATATTGTTTTATGTTAAAATAGCCTTAAGCAGAGCCTAAAACTTGTTTTAAACTAGATACTTGGTTGGTCCAAAGCATTTTAGATTCTTCAATTTCATCTTCTTCAGCAAAATCTGTAATGAATAGAGAAACATCAGAGGTAATTTCGTCTACTATAATTTTCATTTCGAAAAAACTATCGTCCTCTTCGGCTGTCCATCTAAATTTAACAAATTCCTCATTTTTTCTTTTCAACAACTTTGCTTCTTCTTCGGACTCATCCCAAATGAAAAAGAATTTTTCTCCTCTTGAATTAACGTTGTCTGCGAACCATTCAGATAATCCTGAAGGCGTTGAAATATAGGTATATAATAATTGAGGTGACGATTGTATCACGAACTCAATTTCAAATTTTACTTTATCACTCATTCTAAATAGTATTTTCGTTGGGCAATATATATATTTATATAAGATAAAAAAATTAAAAGTAGCAGAATATTTTTTTCGAAATTTATTTTGA
Organism: Cellulophaga algicola DSM 14237; assembly: GCF_000186265.1. Classification (NCBI taxonomy): domain Bacteria; kingdom Pseudomonadati; phylum Bacteroidota; class Flavobacteriia; order Flavobacteriales; family Flavobacteriaceae; genus Paracellulophaga; species Paracellulophaga algicola. Next base: position 3,823,186 of record NC_014934.1, on the reverse strand, counting down.
TAGGTAGGAAATTAAAGCATATATTTGCAGCCGTTAAAAAAAACATGGCGAGGTAGCTCAGTTGGTTAGAGCGTCGGATTCATAACCCGGAGGTCACGAGTTCAACTCTCGTTCTCGCTACCAGTAAACAAACGGTTTAGATTATTCTAAACCGTTTTTTTTATGCTTCATTTATAGTGTTTCTAAAATAGCACTACGTACCTTACTACCTAAATTTCAGGAAACAAATCTATAAATCCTCGATGATTTTAAATATCTTATTGCCTTTGCATAAAATAAATAAGATTTAAAAACGGTGCAATTTTATGCTTTTTTTTAATTTTCAAGTTTTATACGGTGCCCTTTGTTATATCATTTTGACATATATTCTTGCCAAAGTACTAAAACATATTTTTCATTATTCCTTTCTTTTATTTTCAAGAAACCAAATTCATACACAAACAAATAGACTTCTCCTTTTTGATTTTTCCAATAATGTGTAAAAAAATTAGGATCAAATCCTTTATCGACTAATAAAGCTTCCCTTACGGTTACTTTACCCCCTCTATTGTATTCTTTTAATATTTTACGGTTTAGCTTTAGCTGATTATCTACTTTAGTATAAAAGCGTTGTGGCTGTAGTTTTGTTTGTTGGTATTGGTATGCACTCTTACATTGTGCATCGCAGAATTTTTTATCTGATCTTCCTACCAGTTTTTCATCGCAATACACACATTTTTTATGTTGTTTCATTCCATAATTTAAAAGTATAATATACGCATATTATCCGATTAACAAACCACTAAGTACTTTATATCAATTAGTTTAGTATAAAAAAATGGAATTACACAAAAGCATAACATTAAAACATCTCCTTATTAATCAAAAGAAGTTTATTGGTATTCAATTTAGCACGAATAAGGTTATACAAGCGCTTATAGATACGCTACCTGAAGTATCTTGGAGCAAAGAGTTTGCGATGTTTTATGTGCCTAATACTACCTCCAATTTAGAATTAATATATTGTACTTTCCAAGGTGTAGCCTGGGTAAATGGTAACTTCTTCTTTTCTGAAAAAATTATTAATGCAAATAATCCCATCCTTAATTTAGAACGGTATAGAAGTAGAAAACCTAAAGATGGCTTTAAATATTGCCCTGAAGAATACTTATTAAAACTAGAGTTAAAAAGATACGCTGACAACACTGTACGCAACTATGTCTCTTGCTTTGAAGGGTTCATAAATTATTATTACACTATTGATCCTATTGCGCTTAATGAAATAGACGTTAGAAAATATCTACAAAAGCTAATACAGGAAGGGAAGTCTAATTCTTATATAAATATGGCCGTTAATAGTATAAAATTCTTTTATGAAATAGTCCACGGAATGCCAAATAGGTTCTATGCTATTGAAAGGCCTAGAAAAGAAAGACAACTGCCCGAAGTTATATCTAAAGATGAGATTGTACTAATTATGAACAATACGAATACCCTAAAACACAGATGTATTATAGGTTTACTGTATTCTGCGGGACTTAGAAGAGCGGAGTTATTAAACTTGAATATTACGGATATAGACAGTAAAAGAATGGTGGTGAAAATTAAAAATGCAAAAGGTAATAAAGATCGAATCTCTTTGTTGAGTCCAAGTATATTAAAGGATCTACAGGAATACTACAAAGAGTACCGCCCAAAAAAATTCCTATTTGAAGGGCAAAGCGGAGGCAAGTATAGTCCTACAAGTGTACTTAATTTAATTTCTAGTGCTGCCCTAAGAGCTGGTATCTTAAAAAGAGTTACGCCTCATATGTTACGGCATAGTTTTGCAACACACCTCTTGGAAAATGGTACTGATATTAGACACATTCAGCTCTTATTAGGACATAGTTCCACGAAAACGACTGAAATTTACACGCATGTAGCCAATAGATCATTTATGGAAATAAAAGATTTACTATCTTAGGCACATAGTACGGATATACGCAATAACGTATATCCAATTGTTAGGCTTTATTAAAAACGAACATATAGAATGATACCAGCAACATTTATAAATTACGCATCTGATACACTTGCAGAAACTCACGAAGGACTTTCTGGAAGTCGAATTGCTGAATATTGTTCAGCATATGCAATCGATTTTGAAGTTGATATTCCATTTCCTGAATATCCATTTCCTTCTGAATTACCAAATAAAAGAACTGCATTACGTGAGAATTTAAAAGTATTTAATCCATCTCAACAGTTTAAAATAATAAAAGAACTTTCCGAACTTCCGCATTTTGAAAATAACGCTGGAGTAAAAGATTTGAGAATTAAACTAATATCAAGATATGGAGCATTAGGAGAAGGAAATGCAAAAGAGGAAATTAATGAATCTTTAATTGAAGAAACTCAACATTGGCTTTCTGAATATCCAGATGCCTTAAAACTCTATAATGAATGTTTGGAGAAACATTCAAATGGAATTCATCAAAGGAATTTATTGGACGATTTAAGACTTTCATTGGAAACGTTACTCAAAAATGTGCTTGAGAATAATAAATCGTTGGAAAATCAAATTGCCGAATTAGGAAAGTATATTAACGAAAGAAATGGCTCGAAAGAATTGAATAATATGTTTTTAAAACTTATCGATTACTTTTCGAAATATCAAAATACTTATGTGAAACATAATGACGATGTGAATGAAAATGAAATTGAAATCACAATTGAAATGGCAAGTTCATTTATGAAATTTATAGTTAGAATAAAATAACAAAGCCTAACACCGTATATAATTTATTGCTGGCTTCTCGCCTACTTACGAAAGTCCTCGCGGACTTTCTTGGTCGGTAATTATTTACTAAATTAGTTGCTTAAACCACGCAACAAACCATATACAACAACGTTGTACAACATTAGAAAAAACCAACTAAATTGAATTAATAACCTGAATTTTGAATATAAAATTAACTGAAATATTAGGAGTTTTTGGCTTTGTTCTAGCGTTAGTCACTTTTATTCTTACGAGAATTGAAAGAAGAAAAAAACTATCAATTGATTTGTATTGTCAAAGTCTTGAGGAATTAGATAAAGACAATGAATTTAATTCTGATGAAAATGGAATGAAAGAAAGCAGAGTTATAGTACTTGATATTATTAATCAAGGTGCAAAAACTATTGCAATTGACAAAAATTCAATTATCATACTATTAAACGGACATAAAATTCAATATGAACTTGACTGGATTGGAAAACAAAAATTTGAAAACCCAATTAATCCAGGTCAAAGTTATAGGTTTGGTGTTCTTCTAGATGCAGCAATCGGAATTAGTAAAATTGAGAATAGAGACAAAGGAAGATATAAAATAAGAGCAGAATTGAAAGATATTGACAACAAAAAATACACTTCTAAAAAAAACTTTCTATTACTCTTAGAAGTAGATGAAATAACGAGGATATAACATTTAAATGAAAAGCAAACTTCTACATATTGAACTACTGAAATTTCTAATAGAAAAGAGTAATTTTTTTGGATTCGTCGAAATTAAATCCTTCTTGTTAGATAACTTTCCAGAAGAATCTGATTTGAGAGAAAGAAGAAAAATGAAAGACTTCTTAAAGTTTTTAAGTTTAGAAGAATATGTAGAAATTCAAAGTAAACGTGGAATATGGATTATAGTCGAGGCTGGAATAAAAGTAGCAAGAGAAGATGTTTCTGCTATTATAAAAATAAAACCAAAAGGAGTTAATCTTGTTGAACAAAACGAGTTAAACAGATATAGCAAAAATGGAATTATATTAAGTTCAATACTCGGATTATCCACGTTATTTCTTGCCATTTATAGTATCATAATAACTCACAATATTTCGAAATTAGAAAATATAAATAGCGAGTTGAATAAAGAAAACACAGTACTTAAAGCGACTAATTCAATAATTAAATTACAACTGACTAATAAAAAAATTGAAACGGTAAAAGATTCATCTGGAATAGAAAAAAAAGTAATTAAGTAAACAAGAAAACGTTGTACAACACGATATATAGCAAATTGGGCGATTAGTGCTTAACCGAAAGATCTGTGTCTATTTACTAAGTCGCCAAATCTTTTTATTTGGTATTAAAGAAGAAAAATTAAAACAAAATAAAAAGATTTGGCTTGTGGCTTAACCGAAAATAATCACCTGGTTTCTGCCCTACTTGCCATATATTTAACGTTGGCAAACATTTGAATTAAGATAATGGGAATATTTGATATTTTACAAAGAAAAGGTTCTGTAGGCTCTGTAATTAGATGGACTTACAAGAATTTCAGACAGTTACAGAGCGAAAAAAAAGATTGGACAAAATCGGAAATTCTAAAACATATGTTTGACGTACGATATGAAAGCCTACCAGTTTTATCGAAAGATGCTAAAGTCCGATTGACTGGAATTAGTGAAGATTTAGAATTGGACAATCTAATGGATTTATCTGCTGTAATTTATTACGTAGAAATGAACCTCGCACCTCAAGACGGAAAATTATTTACAGATACATTTAAAAATGCAAATATCGTTCTTGAAAAATTGAATAAGAAGAATAGTACAAATTATAAATAATGGCTGAATTGATTTTTAATGGTTTTTTACCGATGGAAGAAAAACCAGAACATTTTGAAGAGTTTAGAAATATAACGTCTGAATTACTTTCGGATTTAGAAGGTAAATTGGTTTTTAGCTATGTTTCAACTTATCAGCAGTTTGACATTTCCGAAAACACGACTAATAAAACTTATTCAGAAATAAGGAAAATTTTAGGAGACGATTCAAAATATTTGATATAAAAACGATTTGCCAACAACGTGTATAATTAATTGCTTTGGCAATTGCCTACTTGGAAAATTCCTTCGGAATTTTCTCTGGCTCGTATTTGTTTACTAATTTAGTTGCTTAACCACGCAACTAACTATACACATCACGTTGTAAAACATTTTGAGAATGGGAAACAGAAACTATAAAAACCTAATTTACATTGTAATTCTTACCCTTGCCTCGTCATGTGTCGGAGGGAAATATGCTTACGAATTTGATACTGGAAAGAATTTGGATTTCAGTAATGGTAAATGGATTTTTAACGAAGTTTCGTCTAATTCAGAATCCAAAAATAACAAAAGACTTTACGGGGAATCTTACGAAGAATTTAGAAAAATACTTGGAGATTCGTTAATCGACTTAACCTCATTGAGGAATATCTCATTGGTAGAGCCAGAAATAAAATTCGAACCAGACCAATCGGAATTAAAGGAATTATACAAAAACTCCAAGTGTGACTTTTTGATAAATGTTAGAGGACAAATAATCTCAAATAATGCTAGTAGTTTTTACAGCAATGACCAAAACTTAAGTTATTCAACAAGTAATCGTTCAGCAGTTTTTATCAAAATATTTGATTTGAAGAACGGAATTTTAATCTCCTCTTCAAACGGAAAAGCGATAAGCACAGAAGAACATTCTGACCTTGAAAAAGATGGATCCCTTAATTGGACAACTCGAGCTGAACCTATGATGGTCAGGGCAGCTGAAGGACTTATTATGAAGTACAATAAATACCGTACGGACAAATAAAAACGTTTTACAACAAAGCCTAAACGTAATGCGGACTTTAGGGCGAAACCGAAAGGTCTGTGTATATTTATAAAGTCGCTAAATCTTATGGATTTAGCTTTGGACAAAAAAAGAAAAAGAAAAACAATAAGCTTTAGCTTCGTGCGCAGACGGAAACGAAAAGTTTCCTTGCCTCCGCACTACGCTTAGCCCAACCGTTGTACCACATTTAAGAAAAGCTTGTAACCTGAATGAAAATCTTTCCAACTAAAATACATTTGGTTACATTAACAGAAGATAGTTCGATAGCAATATCTGAATTACAAAAGAAAACGCTGTCGGAAAAGCAATTCGTTTCTGACTGGGATAAGCAAGTTTTTATCGGAAAAATAAATGATTCAGAATTTGAAGTTAAGTTATCCAAAAAAGTTTACGGAGCTTTCTGTGTGATAAAAGGTAAACTTGAAAATAAAAATGGGGTTTTGAAAATTGGAATAAACAAGAACTTTAAAACAGTTTTATTTGGACTCTTCCTACTCCCAATTATTGGATTTATAATTTCGTTAATAATAAACGGATTTGGAAACTCAAAAGAATTAATATTTCCGACAATAATGTTTCCAATCGCATTACGTTTTGTTTTTATCGAATTTGGATTTCGGATTATTTCCGAAAATGGACTAAATAAGCTGAGTAAAATAATTGGCGTTGAAAAAAAATAAAACGTGGTACAACACAACCTATACGTAATGCGGGCTTTAAAGCTTAAACGGCAAGGTTTGTGTATATTTATAAGGTCGCTAAATCTTATGGATTTAGCTTTGAAACAAAAAAATAAAACTAAACAATAAGCTTTAGCTTCGTGCATAGACGGAAAGTAAAAGTTTCCTTGCCTCCGCACTACGCATAGCTGCAACGTTATCTGCAATTATAAAAAACCTATCGAAATATGGTCGACAAACTCAATTCAGAATTATCATCACGAATTAAAAACGAATATGAGAAGACCAAGGCTAAAATCGAAAACATAAGCAGCGATAAAGTTTATATTCAAAAAGCTCTAAATATTTATTCAGAATATGATATGAATAAATACAAAGCGTCAATAACTCAATCGATAAAAGAGAATTCTTTGACTCATTGGAAAGACCATCAATCTAATGATGAAAGAGAGTTGTTTGATTGTATTTTATTTGAATATAGTGACCAAGAAACTCCTCCTTTCGAGGCTTACTCCCATGCACTTTCTGAATTGCAAGATTTTAAAATATCTATTGAACCTTATTATTTTCAAACCTATGAGCTAGGCTACTGGGATGCAGGAGTAGGAATTAATTTAAATCCATTTGAAATTTGCAAACCTTATCATATTTCAGAAATAGGTTCTGATGAGTGGGACATAATTTATGACGACGCAGCCACCCAAAACGACATTCAGATTATTAATGAAATGGCTAGGAGAATATCTAAACTAATTTTAAATGATGTTTTCGCTGAATTTGATAATCAGGGACTTTTTGATTGGTTAAAACTGAGACCTGGCGGTCTTTTTATGTTTGACGTTCATGATGGTGGAAATGTTACGGACCCGTTCTATCTGAAAAAATAACTGCAGATAACAAAACCTATAAACAATACGGGCTTAGGTTATAAACGCTAGGGTTTGCGTATTTTTATAAGGTCGCGAAATCTTTGGGATTTCGCTTTGACACAAAAAAAGAAAAAACAAAACCAAAAGATTTCGCTACGTGCATGACGGAAAGTAAACGCTAATTTGCTCCCGTACTGTTCATAGCCAAAACGTTAGCAAAAATGGCTCAAAAAAATTTACAGTTGGCTTAACGCATAAGCGAAATAAAAAATACTAATAATGAAAGTAACGAACCTTACGGGATTAACAGACGAAGAACTATTGGTCGAAAAAAAGAAACTAAAGAAGTCAAAAATAATAAATGCTTTTGTTATTGGATTTCTTGTGAGCATTGTTATAGCTGGAATTGTTTCGTCGATTATTGGAAAAAATTATGTAGTACTTATTCCGTTACTATTTCCTATCTACTTTATTTATAAAATTGTTAGTAATTCAAAAAAAAATAATGAATTGGAGATACTCTTGAAGAAACGAAATCTGAATTGAACTACTACACAAACACAATTATTCGTAAATGGACATAATCAAACGCAACCGTTGCGCAGATGGACTTTTTAGCTAGTTTATGAAAATGGAATCGTTTTCTAATCGGTCTCCAATCTACATAAAGAGCCTGCGCTTACTCTTGTGTATCGCCACATTTGCTAACAAAACCTATACATAATGCGAACTTTTGGGTGAAACGGAATGGTCTGGGTATATTTGTGATGTCGCTAAATCTTTGGGATTTAGCTTTGGACAAAAAAAAGAAAAAGCGAAACCCAAAGGTTTAGCTTAGTGCGTGGCGGGAAATCCGTCGGATTTCAGCCCCGCACTATGCATAGCTCAGCCGTTGTGGCACATTTAAGAAAAACCTATGAAAACATTAATATTCCTCATTTATTTACCAATTTTAATCGGATTTAGTACGTCTGAAACTGATAATTTCGAGATTGAAAACGGCAAATTAATATGGCAAAAAGTTTACGAAACTGAATTGACAAAGGAGCAATTAACTGACAAAATTAAAAATTCAGGTAATTTCAAAAATGTGGAATTGAACGAAAGCGGAATAATTGCGGAAATTACCAATCTTACACTTGACTTCAAAGGATATGGTTCGTCCGAAATGTCAACGCCAATGTATATTGCAAGAAATAGCGTAAATTCTTTTGTTCAAATTGAGTTTAAAGAGAGTAAATATCGTGTGTCTATAAAACATATAAAACTGACACAAAATTATGATGATGCTTTATCTAGTCAAGGCGAAATGACTGATTTAGAAGTTTTCGCACTCAAGAAAAGAAACACAGAATTTAAATCAAGTTTTCTAAAAAAGCCATCTAAAATTATAAACTTTACATTCGAAAATATAACTGAATTTAAAGTTAAGGAAAAAGACAAGTGGTAAGAAAAACGTGCCACAACAACGTATATAGCTCATAGCTAATTAGTTGCTTAAACGAAGTTAAGGCATATTTGCGAAGTCGCCAAATTTTCAAATTTGACGATTTGCAATAAAAAAGATAAATAGTAAAATTTAAAAATCTGGCTTGTGCTCAACCGAATGGAAACAGCCTTTTTGCACGCTACGAGCCATATACAAGACCGTTGTACCACATTTAAGAAAAGCTTGTAACCTGAATGAAAATCTTTCCAACTAAAATACATTTGGTTACATTAACAGAAGATAGTTCGATAGCAATATCTGAATTACAAAAGAAAACGCTGTCGGAAAAGCAATTCGTTTCTGACTGGGATAAGCAAGTTTTTATCGGAAAAATAAATGATTCAGAATTTGAAGTTAAGTTATCCAAAAAAGTTTACGGAGCTTTCTGTGTGATAAAAGGTAAACTTGAAAATAAAAATGGGGTTTTGAAAATTGGAATAAACAAGAACTTTAAAACAGTTTTATTTGGACTCTTCCTACTCCCAATTATTGGATTTATAATTTCGTTAATAATAAACGGATTTGGAAACTCAAAAGAATTAATATTTCCGACAATAATGTTTCCAATCGCATTACGTTTTGTTTTTATCGAATTTGGATTTCGGATTATTTCCGAAAATGGACTAAATAAGCTGAGTAAAATAATTGGCGTTGAAAAAAAATAAAACGTGGTACAACACAACCTATACGTAATGCGGGCTTTAAAGCTTAAACGGCAAGGTTTGTGTATATTTATAAGGTCGCTAAATCTTATGGATTTAGCTTTGAAACAAAAAAATAAAACTAAACAATAAGCTTTAGCTTCGTGCATAGACGGAAAGTAAAAGTTTCCTTGCCTCCGCACTACGCATAGCTGCAACGTTACCACACATTACCTATAATTGTTTTACAGTGCTTATGCTAAGTGAGCTGTATAAAAATTATACTGTTGACGTTTTGTGGCCTAGATCCCTGGCAGGATTCATATTTCCACCGAAAAGAGCGTTAAGAATCAAATGCTGTTTGAGCGATAGCGAGTTCATTTGATTTAGCGAATAAGGATGTGAAATATATCCGAAGGGTCAAGCCTTGATTTTTTTGGTTCGTTTTTTTATCAAGAAAAAAATGAATAAACAAGTATTCAAATCTTACCAAAAATTGCAATAAACTAATAATCAATACACTACAACAAATTTATTTTCATATTACCTTGGAAAGGAGTAACTTGAGAAAGTCGTGCAAGCGAGAAGCGTTTAAGCACAGAATGAACAAGTTACTCCCTACCCCTTAATTTGAACATCTATTTTTAGCAGATTTCTACGGAATTTAAGCCTATACTTCAAAAGGAATTTAGCTAGTTTAACGAATCCGAAACTCTTACTCAAACGCAACTCTTACGGGCGGATTTTAGCTTGTTTATGCGCAAAAGATTTTACACTCAAAACTAAATAGCAATCGCCAATCTTTACCCTAAATAAAAGCGGAAAAGCGTTATGTAGTCGTACGTTAGCATAAAAACGTGTGGTAACAAAACCTATAAGCAATGCGGAGGTATGGTGTTTAATTAAATCGTTTGTGTATATTTACTATGTCGCCAAATCAGTTTGATTCGACATTTAGAACGAAATAAAATTAAACGCAAATAAAATGCTTTGGCTAAGTGATTAAAGGGAAGTTAAGCGCAAGTTTGCTTCCGCACTGCTCATAGCTATATCGTTGGCAAACATTTAAAAATCAGAACTATGAAAATAAATTTTAACGAAAAAGAAAAGTCGATTGAAATAAAAGACGGATTAAAAACGCAGTATTTAATGATAAAAGTAATGCTGATTTTTACTCTTATTAATTCTATTCTTTTTCCTGTTTTTGTTTTAGACAAAAAGCAATTAGAATGGATGGGATTTATTTGGATAATTCTTGGATTGGCATCTGTGATAATGTTGATTTATCAAATAATGAAAAAATCGACATCGGAAAAATTGAATTTATCTGAAATCAGCTCGCTTACCGAAAAACAAGTTTTTGGTCGAAAAAGATTTAGTCTGAAATTGAAAAACGGAAAATTGAGAGACTTAATGGAAATGAAAAATGAATCTGATATTATAGAAACTAAAGAGTTGTTTAAAAATATCGGAATTCAAATAAGTTGAATAAAATAAAAAACGATTTGCCAACACCGTATAAAAATAATTGCGGTTTAGCGCTTAATCAAAGGTCGTTGCGTGTTTGTAACGTCTGATTTTCCTTCGGAAAATCCTCGCATACAAACCCGCAACTATTCTTATACATAAACGTTACAACAAATAGCTCAAAAAAAAATCATCTTACAAGTTTTAAAGGCGAGTTTTTTCATAAACTTGCTTTTACTTATAATTAAAATCACATGAGGTATAATAGTTTAATCCTTTTCTTAATGCTGTCTTTTTATACAAGCGCTCAGAATCCATTAAGTTCATCAACCGACATAGCCTTAGGTAGAAGTATCCATGGTACTGGAGATTTAGCGGGATATTATTTAGGTTTTCAATTCGACACACCAATAACCTCAATATTATATTGGTCTTTAGGAATTGAAGCAACTTTGAATGATGCCCCTGATTTACCTTTATTCTATGAAGAACCAAATGGCAATATTCAAAATGGTACGTTGCATTTTGTAACAAATGGCTTGCAATTGATTGGTGGAGTAGGATTCAAATTTATCAATTCTGAAAAACATATACTTGGTGTGAGTTTGAATCCACTTTTTCGATATCAAGCAACCTCCATAAGCGACCGAATAGGAACAATTTACCCTGCGGGAACAGGTCTTCCTGTTCCGGTAAGGGTTATAGAGTCAGAAACTCCTTATCGAACATATTCTGTTGGCGCATCGTTAAAGCTTAAATACCAATATCAACTAAACGAAAAATGGCAGATGGGACTGATGGGTGGAGTTCAATCAGATACTAATGGTGATACCATCTTCTATTACGGTCTGCAAATTGGTAGAAAATATTTATAAGCATTATCATATCTTGTTTTTTTTTAAGCTCATTGTTGGTGGATGCGAGAAGATAGCTTTGCACCTCCCCTAAAGAGCATAGCCTTATCGGAAAAGTTCAAATAAAAAACGCTAAAATTCGGAATGGAATTTTCTTTCGAGCAAATGAAATCCTAATGGACTTCTGAGCAAGTTTATGCATATGGACTTTTTAGCTAGTTTGTGCAGGACAAATTACTCAAACGCAACTGCTGTGCAGATGGACTTCCAACTCGAGCGTAATAAATAGGGAAACGCGAAGGATCGTGCTTACTCTTGTGTTTCGCAACTTGTTGTAACAATGCCTATAATCAATGCGGGCTTAGGTTTAAACGCCAAGTTCTGTGTATATTTAGAATGTCGCTAAATCTTTGGAATTTAGCTTTAGACAAAAAAAAGAAAAAGCAAAACCCAAAGTTTTAGCTTAGCGCTTAACTGGAAATCCGCTGGATTTCCGCCCCGCACTAATCATAGCCGAACCGTTACCACACATTACCTATAATTGTTTTACAGTGCTTATGCTAAGTGAGCTGTATAAAAATTATACTGTTGACGTTTTGTGGCCTAGATCCCTGGCAGGATTCATATTTCCACCGAAAAGAGCGTTAAGAATCAAATGCTGTTTGAGCGATAGCGAGTTCATTTGATTTAGCGAATAAGGATGTGAAATATATCCGAAGGGTCAAGCCTTGATTTTTTTGGTTCGTTTTTTTATCAAGAAAAAAATGAATAAACAAGTATTCAAATCTTACCAAAAATTGCAATAAACTAATAATCAATACACTACAACAAATTTATTTTCATATTACCTTGGAAAGGAGTAACTTGAGAAAGTCGTGCAAGCGAGAAGCGTTTAAGCACAGAATGAACAAGTTACTCCCTACCCCTTAATTTGAACATCTATTTTTAGCAGATTTCTACGGAATTTAAGCCTATACTTCAAAAGGAATTTAGCTAGTTTAACGAATCCGAAACTCTTACTCAAACGCAACTCTTACGGGCGGATTTTAGCTTGTTTATGCGCAAAAGATTTTACACTCAAAACTAAATAGCAATCGCCAATCTTTACCCTAAATAAAAGCGGAAAAGCGTTATGTAGTCGTACGTTAGCATAAAAACGTGTGGTAACAAAACCTATAAGCAATGCGGAGGTATGGTGTTTAATTAAATCGTTTGTGTATATTTACTATGTCGCCAAATCAGTTTGATTCGACATTTAGAACGAAATAAAATTAAACGCAAATAAAATGCTTTGGCTAAGTGATTAAAGGGAAGTTAAGCGCAAGTTTGCTTCCGCACTGCTCATAGGTACTGTGTTGGCAATAATATAGCAGAACGCAAAAAACGAACAAATTGCTTAATGAAATATAGCATTCCAGATAAAAGAGAATTGACCAAATCAGAGATTGAATTTCTGACTTATTTGTTTCGGAATGAAAAATCGGAATGGAGTAACTTAATTAAAAACCTGAAAGTAATTGCAAGATGTGGATGTGGAAAATGTCCGACTATAGTTTTTGGAAAATCATTTGACTCGGAAATTCAAAAAGGAGATTTAATGATAGATTACGCAGGAAAAGGTAAAAATGGAGAATTGATTGGAATATCTGTATTCGGAACTGACCAAATGCCGACTGAATTAGAATTTTACTCAATAGATGGAGAATCCGATATTATTGAATTACCAAAAATTGAGACATTAACAAACTAAAATAATGGAAGACTTGCTAATACTACTAATCATTTTGATTCCAATTATTCTTTGGGTTTTAAGTGCTTATATGCTTTCTAACTGGATTAAGTTTAAACTTTTTTTTATAGCAAACGCACTTTTAGTAATTACATATGTAGGAATTATAATTTATGGAAAAACTGCTATTTGGGAACACGATGAATATGGATTAGGAATGTTATTTAGATTAGCATTTTGCTTAATATCCCACGTTTTAATTGTTTTCATATTTGCGTTATTTAAAAGAAGACAAATAAAAAATACTATTGCCAACACCGTATAAAATTAATTGCTTGGTTCTAGTGTACTTGGAAATTCCTTCGGAATTTCCTCTGGTTCGTTCCGTTTTTATTAATTTAGTGGCTTACCAACGCAACTAACCTTATACAATCACGTTATCTCTTATTTTACAGAAACTTTTTGGTAGAGTTTAAGATTCCGAAAAAAGAAATAATTATTGACAGAATCACAGCTCGGACGGAATTGAAAATTGAACGGAAAAACACTCAAGGAATGAAAAACATTTTATTAAAGCGTATTTACTTTTGATTTATATAACACTTTTAAATATTGCTATTTTTCAAGGAATAATTTTAAGCATAATTATTTTGAAATCACCTTTATTTAAAGGAGTAGCAAATAAATATTTAGCTTATGCAATTTTCACACTATCATTACTATTATTAAATCTTGTTTTCGAAATTACTGAAGCTTATAATACTATTCCACTTCTACGATTTTTTGATGATATAGAATGGGCATTTATTTTTCCAGTTTTTATTTTCTTGTTTGTTGTAAATAAAGTAAATCATCCCATAAAAAATTCTAAAAAATTGTGGTGGATGTTTCTTCCAATTGGGTATTCAGCCATTATCGGTATTATTAATGACCTTGATGTTGTTGCAGGTATTTATGACATTCCAAATTCAGGTATAAGATTATTTGAGGTTCTATACCAAATAGAACTTTTTTTAGCAGTAATATTCATACCTGCAATTTTAATTTATACCTATAGCTTCATAAAATTCTCAAAAGAAAAACAGGAAAAACAATTGCTAACTTTCTTATGGTCAATTGTTTTTACACTCTTATTCTCTTGGGTAATCGCCATAATCGTCTTTTTATTTTTACAATACGACATTTCCTTTTTTATGAAAATCATTGCATTATTTGCAACATTTCTAATTCATTGGACAGCTTACATTGGAATCTATAAATATAAACTTGCCAAAGACAAAGCAGGAATAAATACATTACTAAATAATGATTTTTTAGTTCCTTACAACAATGTTCCTACTGACATTCCTAATAAAAAAAACGATAAGAAGGAAGCCTTTACAATAGATAATCCCTATTATAAAAAACTCGAAGTTCTTTGTAAAAGCCATCAAATTTATAGAGATAATACATTAAGCAGAGAGAAAATTGCTATAAAATTAGGAATAAGTGCAGGCTATGTTTCTCAACTTGTGAATTCAATAACAGAAGGAAATTTTACAAATTACATAAATCGATATCGTGTAGAAGCTGTTAAGAAAATGATTTCAGATTCAAAATTTGAAAACTACAGCCTTTTAGCGATAGGATTAGAATCAGGTTTCACTTCAAAAACTACCTTTTATAAAGCGTTTAAGAAAATTACAGGAATGACCCCAAAAGAGTATCGTAAAAGTCAAAAGTAAGTGCCGATTTATTCAATTTTAAGATATTGAAACCTTACAAAGTTCGATTTTATTTACTTTTGATTGTTAATTAGACCAAACACAAAAACAATCTATCTCTTAATTTTAAAAAATACTATGAAAACAATTAAATTATGCATTTTGAACTTATTCATCATTTGTTCTCTGGTAAGTTGTTCGAACGACACGAACGAAAGTTTTGAATTAGGCAAAAATTTTGACCGCAATAAAATGGATACTTTTTTTTCAATACTTGAACAAGAAAATCTTGGAATGGGTAGTGTGGCTATTTTCAAAGATGGACAATTAGATTATCAAAATTCATTTGGTCAAGCTGATATTGCAAATAGTGTTTCTTCAACAGCACAAACTAAATATCGAATTGCTTCAATAACTAAAACTTTTACTGCATCAATGATTATGCAAATGATTGATGAAAATAGTTTGACTTTATCTACAACGCTGGATAATTTCTTTCCAGAATTACCAAATTCAGATATAATAACAATAGAAAATTTGTTGAGACATCGAAGTGGACTTTATAATTATACACTTGAAGAATATGGAGTCGATGTGTTGACACAACCAGCTACACAACAGCAACTTATTGACTTATTTATCGAAAATGGGACAGTTTTTGAACCTAATGAACAAGCACTTTATTCAAATACGAATTATGCCCTTTTGGGCTTTATTATTGAAAATATTGACCAAAAATCATTTTCAGATGCTTTGAGAGATAGAATAACCATTCCTTTAGGTTTAACAAATACATATAATGGAGGAATTATAGAAACAACAAATAACGAGGCTCTATCCTATAATCCCGAATCTAATGATTGGGTTTTAGCAATTGAAACAAATATTACGCTTGTACACGCTACAGGCTCAATAGTTTCTAACCCAGAAGATTTAAATACATTTTATCAAGAACTTTTTGATGGTAATGTAGTATCTCAAAATTCATTACAAACAATGCAAGTTGTAGTTGATGGTTTTGGTATTGGTTTGATTCCAATTCCATTTTATCAGAAAACAGCATTAGGTCATACTGGTCTAATAGACGGTTTTCAATCTTATGCGGAACACTTCCCAGATGATAATGTAACAGTATCTTTTATTCTTAACGGTGTTTCAATGCCTGCTAATGATGTTGCAATTGGAATCTTAAGTATTTATTCAGGATTAGAATACACCTTACCGTAAATGAATTCACTTTTAAAATTTATATCGGTAACCGTTCTGTTTTTAATTTCAGTTAATACTTATAGCCAAAAAGAAATTTCTTTAAAAGGTCAAGTATTAAACTCAGAAAATGAAATCTCTGACATTTTGGTTATCAATTTAAATTCAAGTAAAACGACCATTACTGATTACAAAGGAGGTTTCGTTATTGAAGTCAAGCTAAATGACACCTTACAATTAAGAGCATTTCAATTTATTTCTAAAAAAGTAATAGTTAATGATTCAGTATTTAATCAAAAGAAAATAACAATTGAACTTAAAGAAAATGTTATAGAATTAGACGAAGTAACAATTTCACCGTATAAATTGTCTGGAAATTTGGCTTCCGATGTTAAGAGCATTGAATTAAAACCAGTTGTTACCGCATCATCTTTAGGTTTACCTAACGCAGATGTTAAAACTTTAACCCAAAATGAACGTCGATTAGCACATACTGATTATGGAAAATGGGTATACTTTTATCAAAAAGACAGTATCTATATTTATCGTCCGACCTTAATAATTAACCTACATAAAATAATCAACAGAGTATCTGGTCGAACTAGAAATATGCGAGAAAGAGTTGCGGATGACAAAGAATTGAAAATCACGAATGAAATTAGGAATATTTACTCGGAACAAACATTATCCGATGAATTTAATATACCTAAAGAAAATATAAAACTATTTTTTGAGTATTGCGAGGGACAATCCGATTTCTCTAAACTATCCGAGAATAGAAACCCATTCGAAATTTGGGAGTATTTTAAAACAAAAAGTATTGAATTTAGAAAGCTCTGAATTGTCTAATAATGGGAAATCGAGCGGAAAAAACAAGAGATAACACCGTGTATAATTAATTGCTTGGTTCTTGCCTACTTGGAAATTCCTTCGGAATTCCCTCTGGTTCGTTTTCTTTTACTAATTTAGTTACTAGCCAACGCAACTAATCATACACCAAACGTTGTGGTGCATATAAAAAAAACGAAACGATTAAATTAAAATGGATTCTTTTTTGATATTTTGGATTTTAATCATACTTCTGATTATCGGACTCACAATCGGATTGATTTACCTCGGATATTGGATTCCTAAACGTTTTGGGAAAAGAAAATTAGGAAAATGGATTGTGGGAATTTTGTCAATTGCGGTTCTGACTTTTATACTTTCGGTTGTTTTTGAAGATGAACTCTTTTTCAAGTCAGACGCAAAAGAATTAATAGCTGAACATAATATTGAACTTAAAGACAACTTTGAATTGAACTCTAATGAGTTTACTGGAATTAAAGACTTTTATCACCGGTTTGAGTTAACAATATCTGAATCCGACAACTTAAGAATCACGAATAAAATTATAAACGCTGAAAACTATCAACATCTCGTAGATAAACCAATTGACATTAGAGTTGATAAACCAAGGTATTCCGACAGTAACAATGACGAAGAATTTACAGCTAATTACCAAACTGAAAGAGAATATATCTATGAATATTATAAACCAAATGAAAGAGGATACACACCAACATATCATCGAATATCAATTTTAAAAGCAGAAAACATATTGATTTACGAAAATATATCTGACTAAAAACGTAAAAAAATACGCACCACAACAATGTGTATAAGCAATGGCTTGTCCTCGCCTACTTGGAAATTCCTGCGGAATTTCCAATGGCAAGTACCTGTTTGCAACTGTCCGTGACGAACCACGCCACTGCTCATACACGAAACGTTGTACACAATACCCGAAAAAATGAAAAAAGCATTAATAATCGTTGGTTCAATCGGAATTTTATACGTTTTCCTAGCTTTTATTTTGCCAAATTTTATTGCTGTTCCATTAGCTGCTTATCAAGCTAAAAAGGTTTGGACTGAACACGAAAAAGAATACTCTGAAACAAAATCCTCTGAATTAGTTTTAGACAGTATCGGTAACTTCCCATTTCCGATAGGTTCTGTTTCAGATTATGAAAATGTTTTTAATGATAACCAAATTTCAAAACTGACTAAAATAATTGCACAATACGAAGAGAAAACAACACGCGAAATTGCAATTGTTTCTGTGCATTCTATTGAACCGTATGATAATATTAAAGATTACTCAACAGATTTAGCAAACGAATGGGGAATCGGAAATCCAGAGTCGGATAATGGACTTTTGATATTGTTCAGTAAAAACCTAAGAGAATTACGCATTACGACTGGATTTGGTACGGAAAAAATATTGACTGATGAAAAATGTAAAAAAGTGATTGATGAAACTATAATTCCTGAATTCAAAAATGGAGAATATTTTGACGGAATAAAAATAGGATTATCAGAATTGATTGAACTCTGGGAATAAGTACTGTGTACAACAATGTATATAAAAAATAGCGCAAGTGGTTGCTAAAACAATGGTTTATGCATTTTTGGAAAGTCGCCAAATTTTTAAATTTGACAAATCCCCAAAAATAAAATAATTAGTAAAATTTAAAAATTCGGCTTGTGTATATTCCGAAAAGTAACAGCTTATTTTCAGCACTACTTTTCATATACTGAGACGTTAGCATTAATTAAAAACCAATATTGCGGAAGTTGATATTGAATAAAAAAAGAATTTAGGAAAAGAATGAATTGTTTTAATCATCACGAATTAATTGCAGTTGGAGTTTGTCAAGACTGTCAAAAGGGATTGTGCTCTGTATGCGCTTCGAAATATAGTATTCCGATTTGTAGCCAATGCAATACAGGTAGAAAAGGAAGTGAGAAAAGTAAAATTTATAAGGAACTATTTATGACATTTGGTTTCAGCATAATTGCGACATTTTTCATTATGAAAAACTTTGTTAATTCGACAAGTCCCGAAATGCAAATGGGAACTTTAGAACAAATACTTATGGCAATAATGTTAATATATGGTTTTTCGAGTTTAATTGCAGGTTGGAAAACATTGACCGGAATTACACCAAGTGTCTTTTTATTTTTACCAATTATTGGTTGGTTAATTTACTTTGGTATAAAGTTATGGCTTTCAAGTATGATAGGAGTTTTTATGTTACCAATAAGAACATTTAAGAATGTTAGAAGATTGTATAAACTGAAAAACATACCGAAGTAACTAATGCTAACACCGTATAAAAATAATTGCGGTTTAGTGCTTAACCAAAGGTCGTTGCGTGTTTGTAACGTCTGATTTTCCTGCGGAAAATCCTCGCATACAAACCCGCAACTATTCTTATACATAAACGTTACCACACATTACCTATAATTGTTTTACAGTGCTTATGCTAAGTGAGCTGTATAAAAATTATACTGTTGACGTTTTGTGGCCTAGATCCCTGGCAGGATTCATATTTCCACCGAAAAGAGCGTTAAGAATCAAATGCTGTTTGAGCGATAGCGAGTTCATTTGATTTAGCGAATAAGGATGTGAAATATATCCGAAGGGTCAAGCCTTGATTTTTTTGGTTCGTTTTTTTATCAAGAAAAAAATGAATAAACAAGTATTCAAATCTTACCAAAAATTGCAATAAACTAATAATCAATACACTACAACAAATTTATTTTCATATTACCTTGGAAAGGAGTAACTTGAGAAAGTCGTGCAAGCGAGAAGCGTTTAAGCACAGAATGAACAAGTTACTCCCTACCCCTTAATTTGAACATCTATTTTTAGCAGATTTCTACGGAATTTAAGCCTATACTTCAAAAGGAATTTAGCTAGTTTAACGAATCCGAAACTCTTACTCAAACGCAACTCTTACGGGCGGATTTTAGCTTGTTTATGCGCAAAAGATTTTACACTCAAAACTAAATAGCAATCGCCAATCTTTACCCTAAATAAAAGCGGAAAAGCGTTATGTAGTCGTACGTTAGCATAAAAACGTGTGGTAACAAAACCTATAAGCAATGCGGAGGTATGGTGTTTAATTAAATCGTTTGTGTATATTTACTATGTCGCCAAATCAGTTTGATTCGACATTTAGAACGAAATAAAATTAAACGCAAATAAAATGCTTTGGCTAAGTGATTAAAGGGAAGTTAAGCGCAAGTTTGCTTCCGCACTGCTCATAGCTATATCGTTAGGTGCAAGCTGAAAAAAAAGAAAAACCCACCGCACGGTCAAGCACATTTCATTTTGCTCGTGCCTCACAAAATAAAAAGAGCTTGCCCTTCCCCACCGCCACCCAATAATATACAGGGATAAAACTCACTATATTTCAATGGATTTTATTAGATTAGTGGCTTAATTAAAAAATGGTTTAAATGAACCGAATAAAGGAAGTTCTTAAAGACAAAGGAATTAGTCAAACTTGGCTTGCCGACAAAATGGGCAAAAGCTATAATACGATTAATGAATATGCTCGTAACAAAAGACAACCGAGTATTGAAGTACTTTTTAAGATAGCTGAAATATTAAATATGGAAGCAAAAGAATTAATTGAAAAACGAGATATAAAAAAATAATAAATGGCAATAAAAAAATCGGAATTATACAGCAGCCTTTGGGAAAGTTGTGATGCACTAAGAGGAAGTATGGACGCAAGTCAATACAAAGATTACGTATTGGTAATGCTATTTATAAAATACATTAGCGATAAATGGGCAGGACAACCCTACGCACCAATTACAATTCCTAAAGGTTCAAGTTTTGCCGATATGACGGCTTTAAAAGGATCAACTGATATTGGCGACCAAATCAATAAAAAAATATTAGCACCAATTGCAGCAGCCAATAATTTGGCGAAATTCCCTGATTTCAATGACCCTACAAAATTAGGGAGTGATAAGGAAATGATTGACACCTTAGATGCATTGATAGGCATTTTTGAAAATCCTGCTTTGGACTTTAGTAAAAACAAAGCAGATGGTGATGATATTTTAGGAGATGCCTACGAATTTTTAATGCGTCATTTTGCTACGCAAAGTGGAAAAAGTAAAGGTCAATTTTATACACCTTCTGAAGTAAGTAGAACAATGGCAAGTATCATTGGAATAAATAATGTAGATACCAATTCAGATATTACCGTTTATGACCCTACTTGTGGTTCAGGTTCTTTATTGCTAAAAGTGGGAACAGAAGCAAAATCTAAGGTAACACTTTACGGACAAGAAAAAGATGCTACTACGGCAGGTTTGGCTCGTATGAATATGATTTTACACGACAATCCCACTGCTGAAATAAAACAAGGAAACACGCTATCTAAACCACTTTTTGAAGACCCAAAATTGGAAGCAAACTTAAAAACATTCGATTTTGTAGTTGCCAATCCTCCTTTTAGTGATAAAAGATGGAGTAACGGATTAACCTTGCCAGACGATAAGTACAATCGTTTTGCAGATTATGGTATTCCTCCTTCAAAAAATGGAGATTATGCTTTTTTACTGCACATTGTTCGTTCTTTAAAACGGAACGGAAAAGGAGCAATTATACTACCACACGGAGTTTTGTTTAGAGGGAATGCAGAATCCGAAATAAGAACCAATTTAATTAAAAAAGGTTTTATAAAAGGTATTATTGGCTTGCCTGCCAATTTGTTTTATGGTACTGGAATACCTGCTGCTATTATTTTTATAGACAAAGAAAATGCTGCCAATCGTAAAGGAATTTTTATGATTGATGCAGGTAAAGGTTTTATAAAAGACGGAAATAAAAATCGATTACGTGAACAAGACATTCGTAGAATTACAGATGTGTTTGCTGCACAAAAAGAGGTAAAAGGGTTTAGCCGTATGGTTTCTATTGAAGACATTTCCAAAAACGAATACAATCTTAATATTCCAAGATATATAGACAACCAAGAAAAAGAAGATATACAAGATATTGAAGCCCATTTAAAAGGCGGAATTCCAATAGCGGACATTGACGACTTATCTAACTTTTGGGAAGTGTACCCAACACTTAGAAAATCATTGTTTGAAAAAATAAACGATAAATACTCAAATCTTACTATTGAAAACGAACAGATAAAAGACGAAATATATTCGCACCCAGAGTTTGAAAGGTTTATAACCCAAATGGATAGTCTTTTTAATGGTTGGAAACAGAAAAACACTACCGTATTAAAAGCACTTGACAAAGGCAATAAACCCAAACAAGTAATTGCTAATCTAGCAGAAGACCTTTTACAAACTTATCACAAAAAAGCATTAATAGACAAATACAATGTGTATCAACTACTACTGTCTTACTGGAACGAAACTATGCAAGACGATTGCTATATTGTTTCGGCAGATGGCTGGGTAGCAGAAACCTATCGTATTTATAAAGAAAACGCCAAGAAAAAAATGGTAGACAAAGGTTGGACTTGCGACTTGGTACCAAAAGAATTAGTCATAAACAAGTATTTTGAAACAGAGAAAAAAGGGCTAGAAATCTTAGAAACTGAAAAAGAAAATGCCATAAGTACAAGAACTGCATTAGAAGAAGAATACAATGCAGAAGGCAATGCCTTATTTGAAGTAAGTAAAAAAGCAGAAGCATTAGAAAATCTATCTGAATTTATGGAGCTTGCTTTAGAAAAATATTTCCCTTCCATTTATACTAAAAATGAAGGTTTCAAAGAAGAGTTAGAGCAAATAAGCAACCAGCTTTCAGAACTAAATGCCAATGATGTCATAGATCACTTAAAAAACAGTAAAGGTGCTATTACCAAGAAAGCAATTACTAACCAACTTGCCTTAGCAGACCCAAATTCTGAAGAAGAGAAAATACTGAACAAATGGTTAAATCTTACTAAGAAAATAGCAAGTAAGAAAAAGGAACTTAAAACTATTGTAGACACTCTTGACAAGAATATTGCTACCAAAACAAAAGAAGATCCAAAACAAGAATATATTGCAGAGATTGGCATAATAAACCAATATTTACAACTGTTAGAAGATGAAACAGCCTTAAAAGCAAAAATAAAAATTGCTGAAAAAGAACTGGACGAAAAACTCTACGCCAAATACCCAACACTTACCGAAACAGAAGTAAAACAATTGGTAGTAGATGATAAATGGACGCAGACCATAGAATCAAGTATAAAAGGAGAAATAGACCACATTAGCCAACGCCTTACCAACCGCATAAAAGAACTGGAAGAACGCTATGCTACGCCTTTACCACAAATAGACCAAGACCTAACAGACTTGGAGACTAAAGTAAATGCTCACCTTACTAAAATGGGATTTGTATGGAATTAATAGCAGGTTATAAAAATACTGAAATTGGCATTATTCCTGATGAATGGGAAGTGAAAAAGCAAAAAGAAATTGTGCGATATATAAATGGACGTGCATATTCATTACACGAATGGGAAAAGAAAGGTATTCCTGTTGTTAGACTTCAAAACCTAACTAAGAAAGGTGGAAACTTTTATTATTCCAATTTAAATCTTCCCGATTATCAATATATGAATAAGGGTGATTTAATATTTATGTGGTCTGCTTCCTTTGGTCCTTATATTTGGTGGGGAAACAAAGCAATCTTTCATTACCATATTTGGAAATTGGAATGTAAAAAAGGAAAAGCAGTTAAGGACTTCTATTATTTTAAATTACTTGAAATAACTGAAGAATTAAAAAAAGGAACAAGTGGTTCAACTATGCTTCATTTAACTAAAGGTTTTATGGAGAATTATTTAATTTCTGTTCCACCACTACCAGAACAAACCGCAATAGCCAACGTACTATCCGACACAGACAACCTACTACAAACCCTTGAAAAAAAGATAGCAAAAAAACGTCTTATTAAACAAGGGGCTATGCAAGAGTTGCTAAAGCCTAAAGAGGGTTGGGTGGTGAAGAGTTTGGGGAAGGTTGCTGATATTGCTACTGGCACTACTCCTCCAACAAGAGATTTAGAGAATTATGGCAACCAATTTTGTTTTGTAAGTCCAGCAGACTTAGGAAAAGAAAAATATATAACAAAAACAGTTAAGAACTTATCAAAAAAAGGTTTTTCAGTCTCAAGAATTTTCCCAAAGAATAGTATTATGGTTACCTGTATTGGGTCAACAATTGGAAAAATTGGAATAGCCTCAAAAGTACTAACTTCAAATCAACAAATAAATGCAATCTTTCCAAATGAAAATTTTGATTCCGAGTTTGTATATTATCATTTAAGTTTGAATGCAAAAAAAATAAGATTGATGGCAAGTGAACAAGCTGTTCCTATGATAAATAAATCTGAATTTAGTGAAGTTAAAATTAACATTCCACTGTTAAAATCAGAACAAACAAAAATTGCTACTATCCTATCCGATATGGATACCGAAATAGAAAGTTTAGAAAAGCAATTATCAAAATACAAACAAGTAAAACAGGGGCTTATGCAAAACTTGTTAACTGGTAAAATAAGATTGGTATGACAAAAGTAGGCAGTATAGAAAGAGTCACACAAAACCGTGTAGTAAAACTATTTCAAGAAGAATTAGGCTATACCTATTTAGGTGATTGGCAAGACAGAGAGAACAATAGCAATATTGAAGAAGAACTCTTAACCAATTATCTTACTCGTAAAGAGTATTCTACGGTTCAGATAAGCAGAGCCATTTTTGAATTAAAAGATACTGCCAATAATTTTAATGATAGCCTATACACTACTAACAAAAATGTATATAAACAATTGCGTTATGGTATTAAAGTAAAGGCAGATGCAAGTAGCCATTTTGAAACCGTACAATTAATAGATTGGGATAAATTTGCTGACAATGATTTTGCTATTGCAGAAGAAGTAACCATAAAAGGCAATAAAACCAAACGACCAGATATTGTAATTTACATAAATGGTATTGCTTTGGGTATTATAGAACTTAAAAGAAGTAGTGTAACTATCAATGATGGTATTCGCCAAAACATTACCAACCAACAAGACCAATTTATACAATCATTTTTTGCCACCACACAATACCTTTTTGCAGGAAACGACACAGAAGGTTTACGTTATGGAACAATTAATACAGCAGAAAAGTATTATCTAAAGTGGAAAGAAGATGTAGCAGATAATAGTAGAAATCTATTAGATAAGTACATTCTAAAAATGTGTGATAAAAAACGTTTTATAGAATTATTATACGATTTTGTATTGTTTGATGGTGGTGTAAAAAAACTACCAAGAGTACACCAATATTTTGGAATAAAAGAAGCTCAAAAATATGTAAATAATTATGAAGGTGGTATCATTTGGCATACACAAGGTAGCGGTAAAAGTATTGTAATGGTGTGGCTTGCCAAATGGATATTAGAAAACAAACCAAAGGCAAGAGTAGTAATATTAACCGATAGAGATGAACTGGATAAGCAAATAGAAGCTGTTTTTACAGATGCAGACGAAACCATATACCGTACCAGTAGTGGTAAAGATTTAATGAGCCAATTGGGACAAGCAAACCCAAGGTTACTCTGTTCTTTGGTTCATAAATTCGGCAAAAAAGATGTTGGTAACTTCAATAAATTTATAAAAGAATTAGAAAGCGAGCCACCACATACCGTAGGCGAAATATTTGTATTTGTAGATGAATGTCACCGTACGCAAAGCGGGAAATTGCACAGAACAATGAAAGCAATGATGCCAACTGCGGTATTTATAGGTTTTACAGGTACTCCATTACTTAAAAAAGACAAACAAACAAGTTTAGAAATTTTCGGGAAATATATTCATACCTACAAATTTAATGAAGGTGTAGAAGATAAAGTGATTTTAGATTTGATTTATGAAGCAAGAGATATAGACCAAAAACTAAGTTCTCCAAAACGAATAGATGAATGGTTTGCAGCCAAAACTAAAGGCTTGAATGATTTTCAGAAAATGGAAATCAAAAAGAAATGGGGAACAATGCAAAAAGTCTTGAGCAGTAGTTCTCGAATGAGCAAAGTTGTAACCGATATTATATTTGACTTTAGCACAAAAGCAAGATTAAATACAGAGACAGGAAACGCTATTTTGGTGGCAAGTTCTATTTATGAAGCGTGTAGGTATTATGAGTTATTCTTAAAAACACTTTTAAAAAACAAGTGTGCCATAGTAACTTCATACAGCCCACATACAAGTGATATAACAACAGAAGATACAGGAGCAAGTACCGAAACCGAAAAAGAATTTATGTACAATCTGTACAAAGATTTGTTAGGTACAAAATCTACTGAACAATATGAAGATTGGGCAAAAAACAAGTTTAAAAAAGAACCTGCCAATATGAAAATATTGGTGGTAGTTTCAAAACTATTAACAGGTTTTGATGCACCAAGTTGCACCTATTTATATATTGATAAGTCAATGCAAGACCACGGTTTATTTCAAGCCATAACACGTGTAAATCGTTTAGACAGTCCAGATAAAGAATTTGGGTATATAGTCGATTATAAAGATTTATTTAAGAAACTGGTCAATGAAGAAGGTTCAGGAGCATTACAGGTATATACCAACGAATTGGATTATGACAATTTTGAAGCAACCGATATTGATATAATGCTTCAAGATAGATTAGAGAAAGGAAAAGAACGCTTAGATAATGCCTTAGAGGAAATATCTTTGCTTTGCGAACCCGTAGAAGCTCCAAAAGATAGAATGGCATACATTCGCTATTTCTGTGGAAATACAGAGATAAAAGAAGAGCTAAAAGCAAGAGAAACCCAACGAACGGCTTTATACAAAAAAGCAGTTGCCTTAATTCGTGCTTATGCTAATATAGCTGACGAAATGGAAGAAGCAGGTTATACCGTTTCTGAAACCGTTAAAATCAAAAAAGAATTAGACCACTATCTTAAATTACGTGAAGATATAAGAATTGCAAGTGGTGAAGTCTTGGATTTAAAAACCTATGAAGCAGATATGCGACACTTGATAGATACGTATATCCAATCAGAAGACCCTGAAAAGATATCGCCTTTTACAGATATGTCTTTATTAGATATTATTAATAGTGAAGGAATTACAGAAGCCATTGAAAACTTGCCAAAAGATTTAAGAAGTAGCAATGAAGCAGTTGCCGAAACTATTGAAAACAATGTTAGAAAAAAGATAATTAAAGAACATTTGATTGACCCTGCATTTTTTGAGCAGATGTCTAAATTATTGGCAGCACTAATAAAAGAGCGAAAAGAGAAAGCCATTAGCTATGAAGAATACCTTCAAAAAATTGCTGAATTAGCAAAACAAGTTAGTGATGGGAAAAATGAAGAAACACCTGATGTCTTAGTAACGGTTGCACAAAGAGCTTTATACAATAACTTAGGAAAAGATGAAACTTTGGCGTTAAGAATTGATACTGCTGTAAAAAATACAAAAAGAGATAGTTGGAGAGGAAACTTGGCTAAAGAAAGAGAGGTGAAAGCGGAAATTTATAAGCAACTTTCTTCTTATGTAGTAGATACAGGTATTGACATTGCAAATGAAGATCCAGCACCATATGGTATGGAGAATAAAGTGGAACGTCTTTTTGATATAATTAAAGAACAACAAGAATACTAATGCCAAAAATTGAATTAGGAAATATTAGAATTGACGTAGAAAAAAAGGATATTAAAAATATTCATTTAAGCGTATATCCTCCACACGGTAAGGTGAAAATTGCAGCACCTGAACGTATGGAAATGGATACTATTCGTGTGTTTGCTATCAATAAATTAAAATGGATTAAAAAACAGCAAGAAGTATTTAAAAATCAAGAAAGAGAAACAAGAAGAGAGTTTGTTGATAGAGAAAGTCATTATTTTCAAGGAAAAAGATACTTGCTTACAGTAATAGAACAAGACGCAAAGCCCAAAGTAGTCGTAAAGCATAGCGAAATTGAATTATACATTAGACCTAATACTTCTACCAAAAAAAGAAAAGAAATAATAGACGAATGGTATCGTGAAGAAATGAAAAAGGTAATCCCAACTATGTTAGAAAAATGGGAAAAGAAAATTGGCGTGAAAACGAATGACTTTGGAGTTAAAATAATGCGTACCAAATGGGGAACTTGTAATATAGAAGCAAAACGAATTTGGTTAAATCTTGAATTAGCAAAAAAACCTCTTGACTGTTTAGAATATATAGTTGTTCACGAATTGATACATTTATTAGAAAGAAGCCATAATGCAGTCTTTGTAAAGTATATGAATGAATTTATGCCGAAATGGAGATTTCATAGAGACGAATTGAATAAATTACCGTTTAGACATACAGACTGGAAGTACTGAATAAGCCAACGCAAGTTCAAGCACATTTAAAGTTTGCTCGTGCCTCACAAATTTAAAAGAGCTTTCACGCCAACGCTAGCAAGTTTGCGGAAAGAAAAGCCAGACACCTAACAATGTATAAAAAACATAGGGCGTTTGTGGTAAGCCCGAAAGTTCTGTGAATATTAATGAAGTCCGCTAAATATAAAATTTGGCGTTTATAGAAGAAAAAATAAAAGCAAAATATTTATATTTAGCTAAGTAATAAACTGAAACGATAGTGCTTATTTACTGCCCTACGTTTCTTATACTAGACGTTGTAAAACATACTGCTCAATTACAACATTTCATCTACATTCAACGTTATAGCTTTGAAAATAGTAACTTTTAAGTTACCTTTGAGTAATGGAGAAAGTTAGGGAGGTAATCCAGTACAAAAACTATTTCGAAGAATTCTTACTCAAACAGCCGAAAAAGGTTCAGGACAAGATATTCAAGGTCATCGAAATAATCGAAACGTATGAAAGAGTTCCCTCGACTTATCTTAAAGCAATTGTTGGAACAAAAGGACTTTATGAAGCTCGTATAAAATTGGGCTCAAACATTTGGAGAGTATTCTGCTTTTTCGACAAGGGTAAACTCGTAATCCTGTTGAATGGATTTGGCAAGAAAACGCAAAAGACTCCGAAAAAAGAAATCGACAAAGCAGTCGGACTAATGAATTTGTACTATGAAGACAAAAAAAGATAAGATGGACACGAAAAGCTGGAAAGATATAAAGGACAACGTTTACGGAAAAAAAGGAACGGAACGCAGAGATGGACTCGAAAGAGATTTCGAATCTTTTAAAATTGGTCTGCTTTTACGAAACGCCCGGGAAGAGAAAAATTTGACGCAAGAGCAACTTGGCGAGCTGGTGGACAAAAAACGCACCTACATTTCAAGAGTTGAAAACAACGGAAGTAATTTGACCTTAAAAACGTTGTATGAAATTGTAGAAAAGGGACTGGGTGGAAAAGTTACTATCTCAATCGAGGTCTGAAAAAAGTACGTTTTACAACAGAACCTATAAGTAATGCGGGCTTCGGGCTTAATCGAAAGGTTCGCGTATTTTTATGAGGTCGCAAAATCTTTAGGATTTTACTTTAGACAAAAAATATAAATTAAAACAAAAAGCTTTTGCTTCGGGTTAGGGCGGAATGGGATTGCTTCTCTGCTCCCGCACTACTCATAGCTTAGGCGTTATCTGCAATTATAAAAAACCTATCGAAATATGGTCGACAAACTCAATTCAGAATTATCATCACGAATTAAAAACGAATATGAGAAGACCAAGGCTAAAATCGAAAACATAAGCAGCGATAAAGTTTATATTCAAAAAGCTCTAAATATTTATTCAGAATATGATATGAATAAATACAAAGCGTCAATAACTCAATCGATAAAAGAGAATTCTTTGACTCATTGGAAAGACCATCAATCTAATGATGAAAGAGAGTTGTTTGATTGTATTTTATTTGAATATAGTGACCAAGAAACTCCTCCTTTCGAGGCTTACTCCCATGCACTTTCTGAATTGCAAGATTTTAAAATATCTATTGAACCTTATTATTTTCAAACCTATGAGCTAGGCTACTGGGATGCAGGAGTAGGAATTAATTTAAATCCATTTGAAATTTGCAAACCTTATCATATTTCAGAAATAGGTTCTGATGAGTGGGACATAATTTATGACGACGCAGCCACCCAAAACGACATTCAGATTATTAATGAAATGGCTAGGAGAATATCTAAACTAATTTTAAATGATGTTTTCGCTGAATTTGATAATCAGGGACTTTTTGATTGGTTAAAACTGAGACCTGGCGGTCTTTTTATGTTTGACGTTCATGATGGTGGAAATGTTACGGACCCGTTCTATCTGAAAAAATAACTGCAGATAACAAAACCTATAAACAATACGGGCTTAGGTTATAAACGCTAGGGTTTGCGTATTTTTATAAGGTCGCGAAATCTTTGGGATTTCGCTTTGACACAAAAAAAGAAAAAACAAAACCAAAAGATTTCGCTACGTGCATGACGGAAAGTAAACGCTAATTTGCTCCCGTACTGTTCATAGCCAAAACGTTAGGCAACATTACTCACTCGAACGGAAAAAACCGAAAATGAATATATTATGGTAAAAGCAAAATTAATAATAGACGGAAAAGAAATAAACGTTTTGTGGTTTACTTTCGGGTTTAATCAAGGTGCAGATCGAAGCGGACGACCTTCACAAAGACCTGTTTTTGTTGGACTAAAATTAATTGTAGAAACTCGAAAAGACTTAAATCTTGCCGATTGGTCTTTTGCTTCAAATCAAAAAAAACAAATAGAATGGACTACCTAGTAAATTTGGTACTATTTTCTTAAGCTACATTTTTAATAAACCCTCTCATTTTTAGTTCCATTTCTAGAGGTGAGAGATATCCTAAACTAGAATGTAATCTTTCAGTATTATACCAGTAAATATAGTTCTCAAGAGACTCATATAACTGTTTATACGATGTATACTTAAAACGATACAGCCACTCGTATTTAATTGTTTTAAAAAAACTTTCAGCTACCGCATTGTCCCAGCAATTACCTTTTCTACTCATACTTTGAGTTATTTTAAGATTATAATCGCAAATACTGGTTATTTTGTTTGATGCATACTGGACACCTCTATCAGAGTGAAAAATAAGATTATTGCTAATATTTCTTGCTTTTCTGGCATCAATCCAAGCTTTCATTACGGTATTTTGAGTGGTCATATCTTCACTTAAAGACCAACCAACAACTTTTCGGTCAGCAAGATCTATGATGGTTGTTAAATAGTTCCAATCATCATTAACTCGAATATAAGTAATATCAGACACCCATTTCTCACCTAATTTAAAACTACAAAAGTCTCTATTTAGCTCATTTTTAGCAACTAAATAACTGTGATTAGCATCTGTTGTGACTACAAATTTTCTCTTTAAAACACTTCTTACTCCCAGTTCTTTCATTAATAATCCGATGTAAGAACGGGAATAAAATAGACCTTCTCGTTCTAACTTTTTTTTAATCCTATAGCTGCCATAAATCTCTCTACTTTGCTCAAAAATAATTTTGATTCTTTCTTTTAGAAACGCTGTAGCAGTTTTGGAAACTACAACATCTTTGTTTTTAAGCCAATGATAATAAGAATTTTTACTAACTTTCATTGATTTACACACCTTCTCAACTGGATAGATATCAACATTTTTTAAAATGAATTGATATATTACAAGTCGTTCTTGGAGAAGATGCTTACCGCCTTTTTTAAGATGTCACGTTCCATAGTTACATTCTTCAATTCCTTCTTTAAAGCTTTAAGTTCTTGAGCTTCAATAGAGAGTTCCTTCTTCTTTGAAAAATCTCCAGATTTTAGCTTGTATTCTCGTCTCCAACGACCAATCATACTTAAACTTAAGTCATAGTCCTCACTAATTTGTTTCGTCTTAATTCCTGAATTTAATAGTTCTACTATCATCACTTTAAATTCATTGTCATACTTTTTTGCCATAAATCAAATATATAATTTATAAGCTCAAGAAAATCGTCACATCAAAGGTAGACACTCCAGAATTACATATTTATCCTATTATTATGGGAGGAAAAACTCGTAAACTATATTTTTATGATTGCCATCTTGTTGGTTGGAAAAACGATTTCTCTGCCACAGGTTCAAATCCAATGTCCGAAACTTTAGAAATCACTTGTGCTGGTGTTGAAGATTCTAATTCTAATGGAGTATATTCTGCATATTGGAGAGAAACTTTCAAAGACAGTACAAATGAAACTCAAACAGTCAATAAAGAGAATATATTAAAAGTAAAAACTAAAATATCTTAAAATGCCATTTTTTATACCATTAGGAATACCAGACTTCAACGGGAAAAAAGAAAGAGATTTTTTTCAGTTTACTTATAATATAGAAGATAATGATGCTATTGAATTATTAATACAAATACGTGACGGAAAGAACGTTATATACGAAGAAACTATTTCAAATGTTTCAAAACTAACACAAGGAGAACATATTTGGCAATGGGATGGTTTTGATAACAATGGTATTTTAGATACTGCAAAACTAACCCAAGCAAAAAGTTTAAACTTTTATGCTACAGGAAAAGACACTGATGGAAACATAGACAGAAGTTCTACCGATTTTGAAGCCAATTATGATAAAGTAGAATGGGTAGATGTTAAGATAGATAAAACTGCTTCAAGAATTGATGTTACTCTACGTGTAAACTTAAAAGATGGTGGAGAAAAAGGAACTGATAAAGAATGTTATGAATTAGGTAAATCACGTAATGCACCAATTGTTAAAATTTGTCCTTGGGATAAAATACCTGAAAAGGAAATAAAAAAATATGGTAAAACCCCAATTATGTCTAGAGTTAAAAGTTTTGAAATATTAAAAGAAATGGCCTTAGACGGAATTAATACTCATTGGAGTAGAAGATATACAAATACTTTTGGAACAATAATTAGTGATAAAAATTGGGAAATAATTGTGAATGCTATACAAGATGAAAACGGAATGAAAACACCAGAAATAGAATATATAACTAATGGAAAACCAGGTAGGTCAAGAAACTGGGAGTTTTCAAGAATACTCTACTATAACATAGGTTATTTAGATTTTTCTGATTGGTATAACATTAAATCGGACTGGAGATGGCGGAATGAGTCATTTGCTGTACCTATATTTCAAGAAACTTCAGCACACGAGATAGGTCACGAGATTTTATTAGCTTACGGTGGGCATTCATATTCGAAAAAACACAAAGGAACATCAACACTTTTACAATCAGAAAATGGAGGATTAAAATATCCAAAAGATGAAATTGATTTAATGAAATACTATGATGAAGAATACGTTGCTGATTTTAATAAAGTTGTAGCGTCTGAAAAAGATGTATTAAGTTTATTATGGTTAACTAAATTAGAGTTAAAATGAGACTTTTTATATTAATCATATTATTAACAATGTCGTCTTGTAAGAAAGATTTTATATTAAGAGCAAATCTTGAAGGAAAGGTTTTTAATCATTCAACTAAAAAACCAATTAATAACGCTAAGGTCCTTTTTATCGATTGTTTAAATAGTGATTGTAATGGAGAAATTCCAACTTTCACTAACGAACAAGGGGATTTTTATATAAAAAAAGAAATTAAAAAATACTTTCTTATTAAACCTAATAAATATTCTAGACCTTACTATTCTTACACTTTAGTTATTAGTAAAAAAGGTTATATCTCTGATACAATAGATATTAGGAATTATAATATAAAATCGAATACGATAATTTTAGATGTTATTGAATTAAAAAAATAACGTTGCCTAACAAAGTATATAGCTCATAGCGAGGTCGCAGTTTAATCGAAGTGTAGGTCTATTTGCTAGGTCGGCAAATTTTTAAATTTGACGATTTACAAGAAAAAGATAAATAGTAAAATTTAAAAATCTGCCTTATTGTTCATCCGAAAGTAATTGTGTATTTTGTTCGCTACGAGCCATATACCGAACGTTCTACACAATTAAAAAAAAACTCGAACGAAAAAAAAAGATTATGGGAGTACTAATACAACCAGAGGACGGCGGAACTTTTGAATATATAAAGGATGGCGCAACAATGATTTGCGACAAAGGAAGTGCGCCTTGCCAAATAAAGGCAACTAAAAAAGTATTGACACACAACGGTGTTTATTCTTGTTCCACCATTGACAAAAACCCAATTGTAAACACCATTGATTTTGCGGTTTGCTCAATTACCCAAAAACCATGCAAAGGCTGTATCTCACTTTTGGAATGGGTTGATTTTAAAAAAGACGTATCCATTGAAGGGAAAAACGCACTAATTGACAAAACATTCATAAATTGTGCAATGGGTGGCAAAGTCCAATTTTTAAATTCGGGGCAATGAGCGATAGAAATTCAAATTTTTGGTCAAACCTTTTTGGCAGTTCAGATGAAAACGCTGAACCTGCCATAAATAGGGAAGAACTCAACGGTGTGAATTTGGAAAACTACATAACCGACCTAAAGGATAAACTCAAATCACTCTGGAAGGAAGAAAATCACATCAGAGATAACAACATCACGGAAAAAAAACAAGTTAAACTTGACCGCCATAAAAAACTAATGGACAATACCCTTGAACTTGAAGCTTCCAGAAAGCAACAAGGGTCAGATTCATCAAAAAAAATAATAACAGGCGTAAAAACGTATGGACAAGCTGCTGCACCAAAAGCAATTTTGGTACTTACCAAAGTGGCATTTGACACAAAATACGATATTTGTAGCGACGACGTGGCAGATTTCAGCGATTACAAAAAATTCTACATCCTTGAAGATGGCGGCAACTATTACCATTGGCTATACAAACGGACAAACCCCGATGATTACAGCACAATAAAACCCGAACCAATTCCAATCACATTTTCAAGCACCGATAAAATAAAGCTTACGGCAACCCTAAAAGTTACCACTACCGACCCATTTACCAAACCGCCCGAAATAAGGATAACGGACAAGGACAGTAAATATACTTTCGGTATTGAAAAAGGAAAGACAAGTGGCGAATTTGAGGTAAGCTTTAAAAGTGATAACAAACCGTATGAAGATACCGTACAACATATCCCGAATTTTGAACTGATTTTTGAATATTCAGAGGACGGTCGCGCTTGGACAAAAGCAGGGTCTTGCATAAACACACTCTATCTTACCTGGAAAGAACCCAAATATAGCTCATATAGAATAGAAAGTAGCCAAAAAGAGACGTTGAAAATCAAAGCATCTTTTAATAGCAAGGAAAACATACAAGAAACTTTACTGAGTATTGGTTGCAAACAGGCAAAAGGTCTGGGCAACGCCACAAAAAAAACAGAGGATAACGCAGAGCAAATACTGGATGCTATTTTTAAGGAATTTGAACCCTTAAAAATCACGAGAACAAGAGAGGGAACGGCTTATTTGGACAAAGATTTAAGTAGCGAAGGTTTGGGCTATTGGAGAAAAGCCAGTTCTCTTACGGGAAGTTTTACAAGAGGCTTGCGAACGTTGTTACGTGATGGCGAGGCACGTTGTGGCGAGTTTACTTCTTTCTTTATTCATATTGCTCTTTCTCAAGGTATAGAAGCTAACAAATTTGCATTTACCTCTGCCGTTGGTGCAGGTCTAATTCCTGCTTTAATACCACCAAAATATATAAATTCCATTTTTTTGGTAAAAACGTGGACAATAAAAGACCCGAAAGCCCCGATTGAGAATCCACCAACAGGCAATAAGGCACAAGGCAACGACAAACCAATGCACTTTTTTTGGGATCACGTTTTTGCAACTTTTGACAAAGGCACAGAGCAAAAGTACTACGACCCATCGTATGGGGCAAAGGGCAGTAAATTTTTTACAAAACCAAAAGAATTGCTCAACACCTATTCATCCAATTCCCTAACGGGTGTACTTTTCGCAAAAGAAGATATAATGGGCGAGCCTTTTTTTGATGCACGACATTCAGGCGCATATCTTGACTTACAGACTGCTGGCGGTGGTAAAATTCCATTTTTGTATAAAACTATCAGCCTTGATATGGAAAAATATTTAGCATTTAACTTATATAAAACCACCACCGATTTACCATATTTTACAGACACCGCTATAATCACGGAATTATGATACAGAAACTATTATTAGTAACATTACTGTTTATTAGTTTAAGCAGTTGTAAAGCGCAAACAACACATAAAACAGCAACAACAATGGAATCATACTCAAAAAAGCTCGATAATCTGGAAGTGAAAATGTTTGTTGAAACCAACATTAAAGACAGAAAAACCTCTTGGGACATCTATGTTTACAACAGCAAAAAAGACAGCGTTTTAATCGACCATTTTGAATATCCAAGAATATACGAGAAAGAACAGGAATATATCTCTGGAGATATAAGAAAACACATAATTATCGGGGATGTTATTTTGGAGCATAAAACAATATACCTTATGCTATACAAACACGGTAAAACATACTTAAATACGTATGAATTTACAGATGATAAAAAATTCATCAAAAACGAATATTTCGCTGCTAAATTAGCAACTGGAACATATTTAAATTTTGGGCATCCATTTTATGATGCAGAAATTAAGATTTTTCCAGAAGATGAAATTTATATAAAATTTG
The DNA here is from genome assembly GCF_000186265.1 of Cellulophaga algicola DSM 14237. Taxonomy (NCBI): domain Bacteria; kingdom Pseudomonadati; phylum Bacteroidota; class Flavobacteriia; order Flavobacteriales; family Flavobacteriaceae; genus Paracellulophaga; species Paracellulophaga algicola. The sequence continues at coordinate 3,786,553 of NC_014934.1, read as the reverse complement.
ACGGAGGTACAGAAGTATTCTCGGGAAATGGAAGCATTACTTTATTAAAATTCGATAATCTTAAAAAGAAACTTACAAAAGTTATTTTTAACAAATCTTCTAAAATAGTTGTAAAAGATAATGATAAGCTATTTGAAACTTTGAATATAAATAATAAAGAAAAAATTGGTATTGAAATCAAGAAAATTCTGTTTGAAAGTAAATTAATGAAAAAAGAAGATAATTTTAACTATGTAGATTATATTTATGATAGGAGCGTTAAAATAGATTTAGAGCAAATCAACAAAATTAAAGGGGGAATAATTTATTTTTTCTACCAAATAAATAAAATGGAAGGCATCAAAATAATTCGTTACGATAACTATGAAAATGAATGGCTTATAGGCAACTACAAGGAAGAACGGATAAAGTCGGAAGAATAACTGTGTAGAATCGAGTGGATGGCTCCGCCATCAAATGACGGAGTGCACCCCTCACACCACCGTACGTACGGGTCTCGTATACGGCGGTTCGTTATATCAGAACTTTACAACGTGGTAGTACGTTAGCATACTTTCATAACCTCTTTTTCTTAAGCGCTTTTCAGTAATAGTAGTTCTGAGTATAGGGCTTTGGGCTACTGCCCAGCCTCCCATTCTTGTTCTACTCCAAGCATACGCTTGTCCCTGTTTTATGCCTAAGCCAATAAGATTCTTGCGCTTACGCTCTGGTTTCTTCCAATCGTGCCATATGCAGTAGCGTAGTCGGTTACGTAACCATTCATCCAGCTTTTTAAGTTTGGTCTCTATATTTCCCAATCGGAAATTGTTCAACCACCCTCTATAGATGAGTTTTAAGCGTTGTAGCCTTTCTGCTAATGAAAATGGTAGCGTTTTCTTGGTAAGGTACCTGAGCTTGCGTTTGAGTGTTTGCCAAGCCGATTCACTTACTATTAACTGATACTTCCCCTTTACGCCTTTCTTATAGACTGGCGTAAACCTATAACCCAACACCTTGAACGTAGAGGGTCTACGAATACCACTCTTTGCTCGGTTTACAGGTAAATCCAGTTTCTCCTTTAAAAACAGATAAACCTCATTCCCTATCGCTCGTGCCGCTGCTTTTGATTTTGTGTAAATACTGAAATCATCAGCATAGCGAATGAACCTGAACTCTCGTACTTTTAGATGTTTGTCCAATTGGTCTAACATGATGTTAGACAATAACGGACTTAATGGGCTGCCTTGTGGTAATCCTTTTCTGCGCTTACACAGTTGCCCATTCTTTAAAATAGGCGCTCGTAACCATTTGCGGATTAACCATAAGGTGGTCGGACATTTAACCTTGTTATAAATAAGCTGAAGTAGTTTATAGTGTTGGACTTCATCAAAGAAACTTTTAAGGTCGATATCTACTAAGTCTTGGTAGCCATCATTGATGTACTCTTGACTTTTTAATACTGCCTGTTGAAGGTTCTTCCTTGGGCGGAAACCGTAACTTTCTGATTCGAAATCGAGTTCGAAATGAATCACTAGTTGTTGGCTTACCGCTTGTTGAAGCCATCTATCTACTACCGTTGGTACTCCCAGTAATCTGGTCTTACCATTCGCCTTGGGTATCGCTACCCCTTTGATAGCTTGTGACCTGTAGCTTTTGGAAATAAGTTGGTGTACCACTTTTGAGCGGTGGGCATCTATAAATGCCTTTAGCTCTTGTACAGTCATTCCATCTATTCCTGCTGAACCTTTATTGCCGACCACCTTTTTACAGGCGTCACTCAAGTTTCTAGCTGCTACTACTTTTGCTATCATTTCGTACTGTTCTTGTCCTTCTAGGTATAGGCTATCCAATTAACGGATTCCTATACGAATCTAGACGTGATTTAACGTTCAGTCCTTCCTTACTCATGAGACCTCTAGGGTTTTTCCCTAGCTCGTTTCCTGTAAGTACTATGACCTCGGCTGACTTCTCTACTATACCAACTCGTGATTATAGAGATCTCCCCAGGTAAAAACATCTTCCCTGCCTGCCGGCAGGCAGGTTTCACTCCATCCCTGCCGTATCTACATACTTACCTTTTTGTAATCTTGGGGCGTTACAATGATGTGCTTGCTTACCCAGATGAATATGCCTCTGTATACGGTTCCTGTTCGTCAGTACCGAGTTTTGTAGTCTCGCTTTCTTCAGATGTAACTTCGCAGTTACCACCCTTGCGACTTACTAATGCTTCCAGACGTTACTCCAGCGCATAAGGGACTTACACCCTCTAAATAAATCCTTATATTGCTATAAGGTAAAGATGCCCATACTGGGCACACACAACGTGTATAATTAATGGCTTGTTCTCGCTTACTTACGAAAATCCTCGCGGATTTTCTATTCGGTTTTTATTTACTAAATTAGTTACTTAAACACGCCACTAATCATACACAAGACCGTTCTAAGCAATTGCTCACTCAAACGGCTGAGCATAACGAAAACTAAAAAAAAGAAAAAGAATTATGGCAGGAAAACCAGCGGCAACGGTAGGGAGTAACCATACATGTCCAATGTGTAGTGGCACAACACCACACGTAGGCGGACCAATAACCCAAGGCTCTCCAAATGTTTTTATAAATGGTAAGCCTGCTGCTCGAATGGGAGATATGTGTACTTGCGTTGGCCCTCCCGATGTAATTGCTCAAGGTAATCCAACAGTTTTAATCAATGGAGTTCCAATTGCAACAGTAGGTAGTATGACTGCACACGGTGGGATTATTATATCAGGAGAAAGCAATGTAATCATTGGTAGTAATACCCCAAAACCTCTAACAGTTACAATGCCAATAACAGATATACCATTTCCAAAAATTAATATTATAGACAAAGTATTATCATCTAAATACATTAAGGAGGCAACTGCTAATCAAGAAAAATTAAAAGCAGAAGCTTATAATGATAATGATGATATTTCGATTTCTAGCAGAGTGGCTATTAAGCAACTTATAGACTACTGCAAAGACAATGAATCGAAAGTTTTTATAAATCAATTTAAGCTAGTTTATGGTAATAAAATTGATGAAGAATCATTTAAAATCTTACAAGAAAAAGGACGAAATAATAAAATTAAACAACCTTTAATAAAAACGACCAAAGGATATGTGCAAAATGAAGTATATTATAGTTTTAAAGAAGGAAAACATATTATTCAAGTAACTGAAAGAATAATAAAAGCATCTAAAGAAAGTGAGGCGCAACACGACAAATTAATGCTAAATTTGGCTAATGCCTTTCACGATTACATCGAGTACATTATTAAACATGAATGTCAGCCAACACAAAATACTTAAAAGATGAAAAAGAAATTAGTAGATATATTTCTCAAAAAATCAGAAATGACAGCCACTGCATCAGTAAATGGAGAAACGCATGACTTATCTATGTCTATTGGTGGAGATAACTCTCATGAAGAACCAATGAAACCTTTCAAAGAGCAACAATATTATTATTTTTGTCATGTTATTGACAAAGTAGTTAATGGAGAAAAGTATGCTTTGACAGTTGTTTCTAAATTTGATATGAAACGCTACTTTGAATTTCTTAATCCAAGGGATAATGACACTATGTATAGATTAGTGGATATTAGCTCAGTTGGTTTAGATGGTAATGGAACTATAATTTGTGGTTGGCATAATAGGTTAACTATAGATGAAGTAAAAATGATAGGTGGTGGGATTATAGACGATGCCTTAAATACTAGAATATATTTTGAACATAAAACAAAAAGCGATGAAACCTATAACGCAAAGCCTCAAAATTTAGATAATATTATATGTGATAATCTTTTAGTTTGCGAAAAAAATGTAACTATCGATTTAGGTTCTGATTTTTCTGAACATATTAATGAAATTGCGAAATTCACAAGAGAAAAAGATACAACTTACCCTTTTGCTAGAATTAATGAGAAAATTGCAAAATTTGATAACTCAAGAACCGCAATTGGAATACTTTCTAATTTTATTCCTGTAAGCAAAACATATAAATTAGCCACGACAACAATAAATTTTATAGCTGAAGTAATAGGAGGGTCAAGTTTAGTATTACCGGCTACAGACTTGTATGATCTTAGGGGGCCAGTGAAAATATCAGCTGTCACAACTGATATTTATGAAAGTGATATTGGTCAAAATAGTAAACGCTACTATTATAAAAAAGAAAAACAAAGCAATAAAAAGTCAGATAATGTTAAAATTTATTATTAAAAGCTGTTTTATAATACTATTTGTCACTTCGTGTAATTCAACAAAAACCGAAGTAAGTCTTTTAGTAACAAGTAAATATTTAAAAAATATAGATTCTATAAAAATGCAAACCCCTCATAGAGTCCTAAATGCTGGCCACGGCTATAGACTATCAAATTTACCCACGAAATTGAGAGATATGCGAGATAGCCAAACCAAACAATATGATGCTTGGGATGAAATAGTTAAAAATTACAAAGTCGAAAGTACGGTTAATATTGATACTATTAATAAATCAGTGATTAGAATTAGTAGAGGTATGACAAAATGGCTTTTTAAAGAAGGTAAAAGATTAGAAAAACAAATAAATGTTAGTGACTTTAAAAAATTATTGATTGACGAAGGAATAAAGTTAAACGATTTCAAAATTCTAGCCGAAAAAGAGATTGAGTATGACGGAGGAATAAAGAATACTTTTTTAGAGTTATGGTATAAAGGGACTGTAAATGAAATTATTATTCGTGGAAAAGGGACTATTAGCATTCACACCTATTTAATATCACAAATCCCCTATTGGGAATCTCAAGGGCATCAATTTTCAACAACTACTTCTGAAACCATTGAAAAATATGCTCACAAAAGAGACAATTAGAAAAACAACAAGAACATATTTGTTGCAAAAACAACTGCTTAGAACAACGTATATAAAAAATAGCGCAAGTCGTAGCTAACACAAAGGTTCGGGCATTTTTAGGAAGTCGCCAAATTTTTAAATTTGACGATTTCCCAAAAATAAAATAAATAGCAAAATTTAAAAATTCGGCTTTTGTTTCATCCGAAAAGTTATCGCTTATTTTCTGCGCTACTTTTCATATACAAATCCGTTGGCAATAATGCAAAAAAAATAGAATGACAACATTTCAAGTTACATTTCACTACATAAACAATGAAAGGAAAATTGAAATTCTTGAAAAATCCTTTTTGGATATAAAGAACCAACTTGACTTATATGAGAAACAACACTTAAATACCATCAATTCTTATTTAAAAAATAAGCAAGAAGAGTTAAAATCACTGAATACAAGATATATAACAGTAGAGAAAGAAGCTCAAAAAAGATATGATGAAACTCTTGGAGCAGAAAACCCTGAAGACCAAAATAATATAAGTTATGCGATACATATTTCAGGAATAGATTATTTATCAGAAAATAAAATTGAGGAAACTGAAGAAATAGGAGAAAAATACTCTGACTTTTTGGACCTTTTTAGTAAGTCTACATTAATTGCTCTCTATTCTTTAAATGAAAATTTTTTGAACAAAATTTGCGATATATCTTCCCAAACATTTAATCAAAAAATCAAAATCTCGCATTTCAACTCAAGGGATTATTTAAAAGCATCATTTAACTACTTAGAGCTTGTAATTGACATTCCAAAAGAACCATTTAAGAGTTATATTTCAAAATTAAAAGAAATTCAATTAATAAGAAATAAAATAATACACGCTGGGTCTCAAATTACCGATGATTCAATTCTAAAAATAGTAAAAAAACACTCAGATAGTTTTGATTATAATGAACGAAATCAATTTGTAAAAATAAAAAGCTCAAAATTCGTTAAGGATTTTTTCAAGTTACTTAAAAATGTTTATGAAGAACTATTATGGCTTCTAGAAGAAAGACAAAAAAATGAAACCTTAAAAAATATACTAGAAAATTGGTTTGGATTAATTGAAGGAAAAATTATTGTAACAGAAATTGACTCAAAAAAAACATCGAATAAAATACGAACAATTGATTTTAAAATAAAATCGGACAACAAAAATATTCCTGAATTAAATGGAAAATTAACTTTGACTCATTCAAATGAATATAATCTTGAGTTTATTGACCAAACAGAAAATGATTTAATTAAAGGGTTTTTAGAAGCTGATAAAGGTGGTATATATTTAAAAAAGGGATTCAAAACATTTATGTCTTTTAATGAAAAAAATGATATTCGCTTATTAATGTATTGAAAAACACTATTGCCAACAAGGTATAAAAAACATAGGGCATTTGTGCTAACTCCAAAGTTCTGTGTTTATTTACAAAGTCCGCTAAATATAAAATTTGGCGTTTATAGAAGAAAAGATAAAAGCAAAATATTTATATTTAGCTAAGTAATAAACCGAAACGAAAGTGCCTATCAACTGCCCTACGTTCCTTATACTAAACGTTCTACACAATTAAAAAAAAAACTCGAACGAAAAAAAAAAGATTATGGGAGTACTAATACAACCAGAGGACGGCGGAACTTTTGAATATATAAAGGATGGCGCAACAATGATTTGCGACAAAGGAAGTGCGCCTTGCCAAATAAAGGCAACTAAAAAAGTATTGACACACAACGGTGTCTATTCTTGTTCCACCATTGACAAAAACCCAATTGTAAACACCATTGATTTTGCGGTTTGCTCAATTACCCAAAAACCGTGCAAAGGCTGTATCTCACTTTTGGAATGGGTTGATTTTAAAAAAGACGTATTCATTGAAGGGAAAAACGCACTAATTGACAAAACATTCATAAATTGTGCAATGGGTGGCAAAGTCCAATTTTTAAATTCGGGGCAATGAGCGATAGAAATTCAAGTTTTTGGACAAACCTATTTGGCAGCTCCGATGAAAACGCTGAACCATCCATAAACAGGGAAGAACTCAGCGGTGTGGATTTAGAAAACTATATCACCGACCTAAAGGCTAAACTCAAATCACTCTGGACGGAAGAAAACCAAATCAGAGAGAACGAAATCCAAGAAAAAAAGAGGGTAAAACTTGACCGTCACAAAAAACTAATGGACAATACCCTTGAACTTGAAGCTTCCAAAAAGCAACAAGGGTCAGATTCATCAAAAAAAATAATTACAGGCGTAAAAACGTATGGGCAAGCTGCTGCACCCAAAGCTATTTTGGTGCTTACCAAAGTTGCCTTTGACACAACATACGATATTTGTAGCGATGACGTGGCGGATTTCAGCGACTACAAAAAATTCTACATCCTTGAAGATGTTGGTAAATATTACCATTGGCTATATAAACGAACAAATCCAGATGATTATAGCACGATAAAGCCTGAACCCATTCCCATTACATTTTCAAGCACCGACAAAATAAAACTTACGGCAACCTTAAAGGTAACATCGAGCGACCCATTTACCAAACCGCCCGAAATTAGGATAACCGACAAGGACAATAAATACACCTTTGGCATTGAAAAGGGAAAGAAAAGTGGCGAGTTTGAGGTAACCTTTAAAAGTAACAACAAACCCTATAACGATACCATACAACATATCCAAAATTTTGAACTTGTCTTTGAATACTCGGAAGATGGGAGTAATTGGGTAAAAGCAGGTTCTTGTATAAATACACTTTACGTTACTTGGAAAGAGCCTCTATACGGTACTTTTAAGGGTAATTCCCCATCAATTGAAGATATTGATTTAAAAATAGAAGCCACATTTAATAAAGGAAAAGAAAATATTACTGAAACTTTACTTTCAATTGGTTGCAAGCAAGCCAAAGGATTAGGTAATACCACCAAAAAAACAGCAGACAACCAAGAACAAATACTTGATGCTATTTTTAAGGAGTTTGAACCAAAAAAAATTACGAGAACGAGAGAGGGAACAGTTTATTTGGACAAAGATTTGAGTAGCCAAGGTTTGGGATATTGGCGTAATGCAAGTTCATTAACTGGAAGTTTTACAAGAGGCTTACGAACGCTTTTACGTGATGGCGAGGCACGTTGTGGAGAGTTTACTTCTTTGTTCATTTACGTTGCACTTTCACAAGGCATAGAAGCAAATCAATTCGCCTTTACTTCTGCAGTTGGTGCGGGTCTTGTACCGGCACCAATACCTCCTAAATTCATAAATTCCATTTTTTTGGTAAAAACGTGGACAATAAAAGACCCGAAAGCCCCGATTGAGAATCCACCAACAGGAAATAAGGCACAGGGCAACGACAAACCAATGCACTTTTTTTGGGACCACGTTTTTGCAACTTTTGACAAAGGCACAGAGCAAAAGTACTACGACCCATCGTATGGGGCAAAGGGCAGTAAATTTTTTGCAAAACCGAAAGAATTGCTCAACATATATTCATCCAATTCACTAACGGGTGTGGTTTTCGCAAAAAAAGATGCACTTGGCGAGCCTTTTCTTGATGCAAGGCATTCGGGTGTATATCTTGACATACAAACTGCATCTGGAGGAAAGACACCTTTTTTGTATAAAACAATGACCGTAGATATGGAAAAGTATTTAGCCTTTAAGCTTTATAAAACCACAAGCGAGTTGCATTATTTTGAAGATAACACCATAACCATAGAACTATGATACGAAGACTATTTTTTTTAATCATAACGCTCATCAGTCTATCTAACTGCAAAGCGCAAATAACAGATAAAACAATCAATACAATGGAAGCATACACAAAAAAAATCGATAATTTGGAAATAAAAATGCTTGTTGATACAAATCTAAAAGAACAGAAAACCTTTTGGAATATATACGTTTACAATAGCAAAAAAGACAGTGTGTTAATCGACCATTTTGAATACTCCAAAATATACGAGAAAGAACAAGAATATATCTCTGGAGATATAAGAAAACATATAATTATTGGCGATGTTATTTTGGAGCATAAAACAATATACCTTATGCTATATAAACACGGCAAAACATATTTAAACACCTATGAATTTACGGATGATAAAAAATTCATAAAAAATGAGTACTTTGGAGGTTCTATACGTTCTGGCTCGTATGTGAACTATGGTCATCCATTATATTTAGCAGAGATTAAGCCCATTACAGAAAATGAACTTTTCATATATTTAGCTGGTGGAACTGAAATGTCTTCGGGAGTGCTTCCAATGCAAAAGTTTAATAATTTATCAAAAAAACTTACCAGAATTATTTTTAATGAAAATTCTACAAAAAAAATTGAAAATAACGAAAAGCTATTTGAGACATTGGTTCTTGAGCAAAATAAAGAAAAAATTGGTACTCTAATCAAAAAGATTTTGATAGAAAATAACCATCTTAAAATTAATGATAACTTTAAATATTTAGGGTTTTTAGATAGAAGTAACTTAAAAAAAACTAGGGTCAGAAGTAAAGGTTTAATTTATTTCTTTTTTCAAGAAAAATCTATTAATTCGAATATTAAAATTATTAAATATAACATTAGTAAAAGCGAATGGTTAATAGCGGATTTCAAGGAAGAACGGATAAAGTCGGAGGAATAACTGTGTAGAATACCGTATAAAAATAATAGGGCAATTGCCGCTTAAACCAATGATAAAAGTACTTTTGCAAGGTCGCCAAATTTTTAAATTTGGCTTATTAAACAAAAAAGATAATAAGAAAAATTTAAAAATTCGGCTTGTGTTTAACCGAATTGTAGTCGCTTTTTTCCGCCCTACTATTCTTATACAAGACCGTTGTACCACATTTAAGAAAAGCTTGTAACCTGAATGAAAATCTTTCCAACTAAAATACATTTGGTTACATTAACAGAAGATAGTTCGATAGCAATATCTGAATTACAAAAGAAAACGCTGTCGGAAAAGCAATTCGTTTCTGACTGGGATAAGCAAGTTTTTATCGGAAAAATAAATGATTCAGAATTTGAAGTTAAGTTATCCAAAAAAGTTTACGGAGCTTTCTGTGTGATAAAAGGTAAACTTGAAAATAAAAATGGGGTTTTGAAAATTGGAATAAACAAGAACTTTAAAACAGTTTTATTTGGACTCTTCCTACTCCCAATTATTGGATTTATAATTTCGTTAATAATAAACGGATTTGGAAACTCAAAAGAATTAATATTTCCGACAATAATGTTTCCAATCGCATTACGTTTTGTTTTTATCGAATTTGGATTTCGGATTATTTCCGAAAATGGACTAAATAAGCTGAGTAAAATAATTGGCGTTGAAAAAAAATAAAACGTGGTACAACACAACCTATACGTAATGCGGGCTTTAAAGCTTAAACGGCAAGGTTTGTGTATATTTATAAGGTCGCTAAATCTTATGGATTTAGCTTTGAAACAAAAAAATAAAACTAAACAATAAGCTTTAGCTTCGTGCATAGACGGAAAGTAAAAGTTTCCTTGCCTCCGCACTACGCATAGCTGCAACGTTACCACAATATGAAAAAAGCACTTTTAATAACATTTTTTTTAATTTCAAACATTTGTTTTGGTCAATTAAAATCAGTAATCATTGACAGCGAAACGAAAGGAAAAATACCTTATGTAAATATTTGGGTGGAAAATGAAAACATTGGAACAACATCGAACGAAAATGGAGAATTTGAATTAGAAATTGATGGAAATAAAATAGTTCTATTTTCTGCAATCGGGTTTGAGACGAGGAAAATATCATCTGATTCAATAAAAAATACTGTAAAATTAAAACCTTTAATAACTGAATTAGAAGAAATAGTAATCAGTTCTAAAAAATTAACTCAAGAATTGACAATTGGTGAATTTAAAAAATCTAAAATCAATAACTACTTTGGTTGCGGAATAAAACCTTGGATTACTGCTCGATATTTTGAATATAAAGATGACTATGAAAAAACATCCTTTCTAAAAACAATACGAGTTTTAACAAAAAGCGACGTAAAAAACTCAAAGTTTAATATTAGACTTTATGGTGTAAGGGAAAATGGAGAACCTAAAAATTATATTTATAACCAAAACATAATTGGAATTGCAAAGAAAGGAAAGAAAACGACTGAAATTGACGTTTCAAAATTAAATATTGAATTTCCCAAAAGTGGTTTTTTTATTGCTATTGAGTGGTTTATAATAGAAGAAAATAAGTACGAATATAAATATACAATGGAAGGTTCAAGAAAAAAATTAGAAGGAATTTCTTACGAACCTGCAATAGGAACAATTCCTGCAGAAACTGATGAAAATAGTTGGATATTTAACCAAGGAAAATGGAGAAAAGTTTGGAAAAACAATGGAGGAATTAAAAAATATAACGGAAAGTATAGTTTAATGGCAATTGAATTAACACTTTCGAATTAAAAATACTGTGGGCAACACCGTATATAATTTATTGCTGGCTTCTTGCCTACTTACGAAAGTCCTCGCGGACTTTCTTGGTCGGTAATTATTTACTAAATTAGTTGCTTGAAACACGCAACAAACCATATACAACAACGTTGTAGGTAAGCTATAAAAAACGTCAAGAAAAAAATTAAAACTATGGAAAAGGAATCATTTAGTGCACTTTCTTGGATGACAGAAGAAATGAAAGATGCAATACGTGATCGAGAAAAAATTGTGCAAGAGGAAAATATTGAAAAACTATTTTCATTACGAGATAATTCCGATTTTTCAATAGCATTATATGAAATTCTAGTAAATAGACACGATAAAAATCCAAATTCACTTAACCAAATTCAACTGAATCTATTTCTGAGTATGCATATGGAAAATGCAGGTCAAGCAGATAGTATTTTAAGTTTTTTACAAGAAAGATTTCCAGAACATAAAGAACAAATAGTAAAATCACTAAATGAAATTGGGGCGATAAAATCTTCAAAAATCATAAAACAAGCGATTGAATTACTTCCAGAAAATGATAGTTGGTTTTTCGATAGTTCAGACGAAAATTCCGAAAGAATAATGATGAAATTGGACAGTGAATTTTCTAATTATCCAGATGGTCCAATGGAGGATTTATATTTTAAATACGCAGAAAAGCACAAAAATAAACTGGAAAAACCTACCTACAAGAACACCTATAAGTAATGCGGGCTTTGGTGTTTAATTCAAAGGTTTGTGTATATTTATGTGTCCGCAAAATCTTTAGGATTTTGTTCTGATGAAAAAAATTTAAAACAAAACAAAAAGCTTTTGCTACGTGCTCAGACGGAAACCAAAAGGTTTCCTTGCCTTCGCACTACTCATAGCTAAACCGTTGTGATGCCATTTGCAATACCGCTAAGACATTTTTTTAAAGTTTATGTGAAAAGGTTTATGAATAAAGAAATGGGAGATCTCCTATTTTGTTAGTTATAAATTACAGCCTTTAGGATGGAATTATAACTCAAGTATTGCGCTTGATGGCGTAGAAAGAAGACTTTCTAAACGTTATCACGTTAAAATACTTGTTATAAGGACGTTAAAATAAAATACAAAGTCAAATAATTATGGATTTATAACAAAATAGGAGATCGATTTTTCTGTTTCCCATACTAACGTTTCATGCTTCTACATAAAAACATAAGTATGGGTAATCTTTAAAAAAATGGATCTATTACGTTCGGTATTTTAAACGGTTACCTTTTTTATTGCTAATTTTAGAAAAGTAAAAATTAAAATAAAACGGCACACAACACGCTGTATAATTTATGGCCTAAACTAACTGATATGAATAAAGGCCACAAATTATACATCTATCGTTGGCAATAATGCAAAAAAAATAGAATGACAACATTTCAAGTTACATTTCACTACATAAACAATGAAAGGAAAATTGAAATTCTTGAAAAATCCTTTTTGGATATAAAGAACCAACTTGACTTATATGAGAAACAACACTTAAATACCATCAATTCTTATTTAAAAAATAAGCAAGAAGAGTTAAAATCACTGAATACAAGATATATAACAGTAGAGAAAGAAGCTCAAAAAAGATATGATGAAACTCTTGGAGCAGAAAACCCTGAAGACCAAAATAATATAAGTTATGCGATACATATTTCAGGAATAGATTATTTATCAGAAAATAAAATTGAGGAAACTGAAGAAATAGGAGAAAAATACTCTGACTTTTTGGACCTTTTTAGTAAGTCTACATTAATTGCTCTCTATTCTTTAAATGAAAATTTTTTGAACAAAATTTGCGATATATCTTCCCAAACATTTAATCAAAAAATCAAAATCTCGCATTTCAACTCAAGGGATTATTTAAAAGCATCATTTAACTACTTAGAGCTTGTAATTGACATTCCAAAAGAACCATTTAAGAGTTATATTTCAAAATTAAAAGAAATTCAATTAATAAGAAATAAAATAATACACGCTGGGTCTCAAATTACCGATGATTCAATTCTAAAAATAGTAAAAAAACACTCAGATAGTTTTGATTATAATGAACGAAATCAATTTGTAAAAATAAAAAGCTCAAAATTCGTTAAGGATTTTTTCAAGTTACTTAAAAATGTTTATGAAGAACTATTATGGCTTCTAGAAGAAAGACAAAAAAATGAAACCTTAAAAAATATACTAGAAAATTGGTTTGGATTAATTGAAGGAAAAATTATTGTAACAGAAATTGACTCAAAAAAAACATCGAATAAAATACGAACAATTGATTTTAAAATAAAATCGGACAACAAAAATATTCCTGAATTAAATGGAAAATTAACTTTGACTCATTCAAATGAATATAATCTTGAGTTTATTGACCAAACAGAAAATGATTTAATTAAAGGGTTTTTAGAAGCTGATAAAGGTGGTATATATTTAAAAAAGGGATTCAAAACATTTATGTCTTTTAATGAAAAAAATGATATTCGCTTATTAATGTATTGAAAAACACTATTGCCAGTCGAGTAGGTAAAGAGGAGTTTCACCCCTAAACCTCTCACAGAACCGTACGTGAACCTCTCGATTCATACGGCTCTTGTTATACAGTCGATAATGTCTAAATAAATTTAGACCAATTTGTACCCCAGTTCCCAATGATAGAACAGATTTGGATATGATTTTGTAATAAACCTAAGCCATTTTACAGCTTTGATTTTGCTTCCTTTGAAGCGTTTATACTTGTTCAATATCCATCCGAGCATACGATTGTGTAGGTAATAGAAAAGAGGTTGCAGACTCCTACGACTTATCTTTCCATAATACCGAACCCAACCACGGATCTTGGGGTTCAGCAGATTTGCCAGATCCTGTATCCCACGTTGAGTTTTGTTATGGAAAGCAAGTTTACGGAGTTCTCCCGTGATTCGAACTTTAGATTTTCTGCTCATCTTACAATCAAATTGAAGGAAGCTTCCTCCCTTTTTCAATCTGAACCTTATCGGTTGAAAGCTGAATCCTAAGAAATCGAATTGTACAGGATACCCTTTGAGGTCTCTGCCATCCTTCTTACAGTACACTATTTTAGTCTTTTCAGGATGCGCGGTCAGACCGCACTCTGTCAGACGTTCTTTTAGAACTTCAAGTGTATGGACAGCTGCCTCATAACTTCTACAATGTACAATCAAGTCATCTGCATAACGCACCATCTTTACCTGTGGATGGTATTGCTCTAACCATTTGTCCACACAGTAATGCATATATAGATTAGACAAAAGTGGGCTGATCACCCCTCCTTGAGGTGTTCCTTTGCCCGTGGATATTTTAACCGTTCCATCTTCTAGTATTACTGGAGCTTCCAGCCACCGTTTGATGTAGAGCAACACCCACTTCTCCGAAACATGGCGTTCCAAAGCTTTCAGCAGAAGACCATGGTCTACATTCTCAAAGAATTCCTGTATATCCAGATCTATCACCCAGCTGTATCGTAGTACGTTTCGACGTACAACTTCAATAGCCGAATGTGCACTCCTGTTGGGACGGTATCCATAAGAGTTTTCTGAAAATATGGATTCCAACCTAGGTTCAAGGTACTGCTTCACCACTTGTTGTGCTATCCTATCGCTTACCGTGGGAATACCCAAAGGTCGGGTCTTGCCCCCTGCCTTTGGAATATTTACCCGCTTTACCGCAGGTGCAAAATAACTTCCTGATGCCAGTCTATTCCAAACCTTGTACAGTTCCTTGGAACGTACACTATCGAATTCCGATAGGGTTTGATGGTCTATCCCGGCACTTCCTCTGTTACTTTTTACCTTCTTGTAGGACTCCCACACCATTTCCTTGGTTATGGGAATCGACTTTGTTTGTTCTTTAAAAATCATCCTTACAATTTTAAGTTGTCCTTAAATTTAAACTGTATAACTGAAGTCCTTCGCTCCGCTCCCATTACAGGAGTTTCAACACTACTACAACTTCATCCGCAACCTATGCGCTCGTTAGTAATCGACTCACAGGTATTTCCTGCTTGTGTTTTCCTTTTGGCATAGCACATAGGCTTCCTGTGGTTCCACGATAAAGCCTGGATAAAAGTCATGCCCGCTTTATGACGGTTGCCGTATAGTCAGTAATTAGGTGCCCTCTACACTTATCCCCGATTCCTCGATATAAATCAGGTTTTGACAACGACTGGTCTTTTCGTCACTTCTTCGCAAGGTTCGCTTTCGCTCATCTCTTCTATCCCTACCTGACTATTTTAAATAGCCTTTTCTTCTATCGCTTCACACACCTTTGTTGCCTTGGATGTGTCATAGAAGTGGTTTGATGAGTTTTCCTAAAAACCCTCATCGGAGGACCTACCTCCATCTTTATCATAGATTACACAGCACACATCGACTAGACGGATCCGCCCCTAGTTAGGACGGACTGCGCCTCTCACACCACTAAGCGTACGGGTCTCGTACTTAGCGGTTCAGTAATGATGCAGTTTTGTGGTATTCGACTAAACTTATATAACCCCGCATTTTTAATCGTTTTACGCTTATTATAGTTCCCAGTATAGGGCTTTGGGCTACTGCCCATCCTCCCATTCTTGTTCGACTCCAAGCGTATGCCTGTTCTTTTGAAATCCCTAACCGTATTAAGTTTTTACGCTTGCAGTCTGGTTTCTTCCAGTGATGCCAAATACAGTAGCGTAACCGATTCCTAAGCCATTGATCAAGCTTTTTCAGTTTACCCTGAATACTACCTAATTTGAAATAATTTACTCAGCCTCTTATCAACCAGTTCAGTCGTTTCATTCGCTCATCAAAACTCATTGGAATCGTCTTTCTGGTCAAGTATTTTAGCTTTTGCTTTAATTCTGCCCATTTGGACTTCTTCGCAACCAGTTGATATTTCCCCTTTTCTCCCTTTTTGTAGGTGGGTACAAAACCGTACCCTAACAAATAAAAAGTTTGAGGGCGGCAAATGCAACTCTTTTCTTGGTTAATGGGTAAGTGTAATTTATCTCACAAATACGTATAGATACTATTACCTACTCGCTTTGCCGACTTTTTAAGACGAACGTAGATACTAAAATTATCGGCATAACGAACATATTTGTGTCCTCGTTTCTCCAATTCTTTATCTAACTCATTGAGTAGAATGTTGGATAGTAGAGGGCTCAAAGACGAGCCTTGCGGTACGCCTTTTCTACGTTTGATTAATTTACCACAAGAAACTTTGAGCAGGTTAAAATCCAAAAACTGATAAACAATAAAAAGACCTAATCTTAATTCCGAAAAACTAAGAGCAGGTCTTTTTTACATGGCACCGGATATTGTGTTTAATGATTTTTAAAATGCGCTTTGGCATCAATTAAACTAAATTTATCTGCATCATAAAACACTAAATAATCAACACTAAATCGTTTTGATCTGCCTGCTAAGGTTAACGTATATTGTTCTCCTTTTTTCAGTCCATAGATTAAGTTAAAAAACATATGTGTTCCTTTTTCTGCGCGTTGTCCCCAATGCCATTCTAATTCTGGTGTATTTGTACTCCCTTCTTGAAAATATTTAATATAATCTTCTAATTCCTCTTTAGATAAATTTGTTTCTGAAGTAAAATCACCTTTCATTTTAACAAAACCATCATTACACCAATCACCTTGTACGCCTTCCAATCGCTTACTGCTCATCATTAATAATCTAAAATTTCCATCTTTAGGCGCAATAAAAGTGTATTCTAAAGGTGAATTTGGTTCTCCCGTATTCGGCATATTACCTGCAAACTCAATATGTGCAAAACCAGAAGCTTTTTCTATGTAATGAACATCTCCCTTTTTTAAAAGGTTCCATTCTTGTAAATTAGAAGTCGTGTTTTCTGCTTCTATAAAAATATAATCGCTAGAGGTTAATTTAACATCTGGTGTTGCGCTAGTCATTTCAATGGGCTTGTTTTCAAAAAGAGCTTTAACTTCTTTCCAACCTGCTTTTTCATTTCCATTGTTTGGACCACCAGTAATTAACCAATACGTTATACCTGTATCAGAAATATCAAAATGTTTTTCTGTATTAGAATCCCAAGTCTCTAACTCATCCACTTGGTAGGTATCATCTATATGGTATAACCACTGCCAATTTTTATTTGAGCTGTTTTTTAACCACATCCAGTTGTTTATATGTGATTTAAAATCATCTTCACCATTTGCATTGTTTTGGTCAATAATATCATAATAAGTTACAGATGGAAAATCTTTTTTCATATCTGCCCAGGTTTTTTCATTAGTGCCATGGGTATGATCTTCATTCCATGTACTATGAGATATAGCATAAATAAATTGGCGTTTATTTTCTGGAGTAGCTTCTATTAAACTATAAGCCATTTGCATTGGACCAGCGCAGATAAACCAAAGTGGATTATTTTTACTGCTTTTTTTAGCTTCTTTGACAAAATTGGCAATTGCAGCTTCCTTTTCTGTTTGGTCATTAAATACTTTAGAAACATCGAGACCAAATCGTTTAGCACCACCTTTAGCAGCATCATCCATCATTTTCTCCCAACTTTCTCTAGAATCTCCTAAATGATTATTATAATCATAATGTACAAAGCGTTTTTCTAAATCTGCATAATGCAAAAGTGCTAGTGAAAAAGCGGTTGCTCCCCAATCGTCTGAATCATGTAAATTTCCATCAGAACTAAAAGCGATACGCCCCTTAGGCATATCAATTTTTGATTTTTGTGCAAAACTTAATAGTGAAGAAATTAAGCATAACCCTATTAAGGAATGCTTTAATAAATTGTTATTATTCATTTTTATGTTTTTTGATATTAAATTTATAAAATTTGTACTTTAAATACGATTGGTCTGTTTTCCTATACTAGGTAAAAGTAATAGGGTCAAGACTAAATGATTTTATCATTCCTTAGCCTTAACCCTATTTATAATTAACTAAGTAATTATTTTAGTTATAACTTTTCAAACTTAACGTACTTAACTATAACACTGTTGGTTTGATACCCATTATTCAATAAGATTCTAGCTGCATCTGTAGTGTTATTCGACATTGTAAACTCACCAGTAAATATTGTGGATTCTGAACCTAAAAGTGATAAAGTCTCATTTCCGTAGTAATTTTGATAACCATCACGTCCATCACCATCACCAACACTAAAACTAAAATCAAAACCTCCTTCACCAGGAACAGCCATTAATTCAATAGTAATTTTATATTTTGCATCTTTCTCTAAAGTAATACTTGGTTTATACAATTGTAGTGAATATGTGTTAGTTCCTACAACAATATTATCAGAAATCATAACTCCATCTTGCGCATAAACATTGGAAGAACCACCATCATTACCTTGATTGGTCCACCCATCAATACCGTCAGTGAAATTAGATTCGTACAAGATCTCCGACCCCAAGGATATAGTAATAGTATCTGCAATACCTGGATAACTAACAACGATTTCCGTAGTCCCTTCCTCATAAGCTGTTCCTTCTACTGGGTTTGTAGTAATCCCATAGATATCAAAATCTTCTGAAGCAACTATAACATCATCTTTTCCTGTAACGGCTAATCTTACGCTTAGCCCATTAAGGTCTATCAATTCTCCAACATCATAAAGTGTTTTGTCTGGTGCAAATTCCATAGTCATTCCAGTAACATCCAATTGGTTTACGGTTATAGGTATTCCTACCACATTTCCAGAAGCTGTCATTGCTTGAACTTCGTTATCCGTAGACTTCAGTTTATCCTCATTGGCTGGCGTCGTCGTAATATTGAAAGCAGCAAAATCCTCAAAAGAAAGCTCAACTTCTAGCCCACCTGGAAGTACATAATTAATTACTGTACCCTCAAGGCTCAACCTTTCCCCGATATCGTATACATTTTTTGTAGGTCCCGTCACTAAAGTAGCGCTTACCGGTTCAAATGCGATTACATCGATGGATTGAGTAACCTTTGCTTCTGATTCTAAATAAGAAATAACAACATTGGTATTATCAACCGCCAGAACATCCCCATCCATTGGAGTGGTTCCAAACTTTTTTCCAAAATCATCGAAAGCCACATCTGCAGTTGTCCCATCCTCTTGTACTGTAGTTACTACAAGGCCAGATAAGTCTAATGTCTCCCCGCTTACGTAATTCGCCTTTGGTTCTGTTTTTACTATAAGCGCTACTATATCATTGGTAACGTCTATAGCTTGAATCATACCGCTCCCTGTATCACCTATGGTGATAATCACAGCTTCATCAGAAAAATCTAACACCTTACCATTTTCTGGATCTGTAGTAATCCCTTCTTCGCCAAAAGAACTATAGGGTACATCTTTTATATTCTCCCCTTTACCCAAGGTAATTACCATACCGGTAAGATCTAACATTTCACCAAGTACATACTTTACTTTGGGCTGCGTTTTCATCGAAACCTCACTTACTCTGGGCGAGTCATTTTCTTCATCGTTACTACATGAAGTAGAAAACAACGCCAAAGGCAAAACAATTGCTAGGGCCACAAACTTTAACAGTGCGATATTTATATTTTTTTTCATTATCTATTGGTCTTTAAGTTCAACTGTAAACTCTTCAAAAATGGCAGTCCTATCCCGTATCACCAAAGTGTCCTTTACAACATGGGTTTCGCCATTAACTGCATCAGCATAGGTATAATTCAGATAAATAACATCTTTTGATTTACCTCCAAAAGAATCACCATCCTTCACAAATTGACCTGTTCCGGTAACTCCATAAGGATCGTCCTTATAACTACTTATAGTACATGTGTTATCCTCATTAAAGGAAAGTTCCATAATTACGTTGCCTGGGCTAGAGTTTTCACCACGTCCTATAAGATTTTGGTATTTTACCTTGTCTTTTCCTGCAGTCTCTAACAGTGATAATTCGTCCCTTTCGACGTAATCGGCACGGTATTCCCTCCCTATAAAGGCAGTGGGAGCTGTAATCATATCCTCACCTCTTCTAAGGTAGTTACCGTGAAATCTGTTCATATACTTAATTCCGAACAAAGTGTAGTCCTTAGGTAAAACATCCCAATCGGCCGAGTTTACGCGATCTGGATTAGCTACAATACTCCTCCCTACGGACAAAGTATCCAAGTTCTCCACCTTTGTCATTAGCAACGGAATTACATAATTAGTAGTATTTACTTTTCCAAAAGACAGGGTGTCCTGAAAAAACGCGTCGCGCAATTGCACCAAAATTCGTGCCTTGGTAGAACCTGAAGGAATAGAAACTGGACTTACCGTTTCAAAAGTATAATATTCTGCTGGGAGTGCCTTTACATTGGCTACGTTATCTAGAAGACTATTGTCTACCTCAAAATAGATTTTTCGCTCTATATCGTTACTATACACCCCAGTCATCAAGGCTGTTATTTCGAACCTAAAATCATTATCACTGTCGTTAAAGGCCAAATCATAATCACCTAGGATTAGGGTACGAGCTGGCGTCTGATAAGGGAAATAAGCTCCCTGAAACTCAAAATCATCAAACTCCGGTTCGGTGTTGCTACATGATAAGGTTATCAGTGCACCTACTAATAAAACTATATTTTTTATATTCATTAATGAAGAATTAATTATTAAACATATTTTGAATTTGGATTTTCGGCACCTACCGGAAACCTAAACCAAACCTCATTTATTTTCTGGTTATCCAATAGGTTACCACCCTTGGTTCTGTTCCAATTTGTTAAATTTAACTATCTCGTTCTGTGGTATTGGACCATAGTTGGCGTTATCACCATAAATTCTTGGTTCCACATTTAATAGGGTATAATTGGCCCCATTATATTTTGCTCCTTTAACGTTAGGTATTGTATTCAAAATACCCCATCGTCTTAGGTCGTACAAACGATACCCCTCAAAACAAAGTTCCAATCTGCGTTCGTTGCGGATAAGATTGCGCATATCTTCTTTAGACGTTATTCCCATTAAATAAGAATCTCCATTATCTTGCCCTACTCCAGCTCTGGCTCTGATAGCTCCAATTATAGACCGGGCACTCATACCATCTACTATATTATCTGGGCCTCCCAATTCATTGGCAGCTTCAGCAAACAATAGATATAGATCTGTATATCGCAGATAAATATTCATTTTTTCTGTCGTGGTTGTACTCCCATCGTTGCTAATTACTAAATCAGGAGCTACTAATTTCTTCATGTAGAAACCAGAACGTGTAGATTTACCTTGCACCTTGTCAACCTCGTCACTACCACCACCGACACCGGTATTGATAATTCTACCATTAAGATCGTTACCATTGTACAATACATACAAGGCTAAACGAGGATCTCTGTTGGTGTACGGGTTGGCAGCGTCATAATCTGGATGGGAAGTTGAGAACGGAGTACCGTCCAACATTGGAAATGCGTCTACTAAATTCTGGGTAGGGTTTACACCTCCATTCCCATTCAAAGAAGGCGGAAAATTGGCTTCTTCCACCCATGCGGAGCTATATACATTTTCTCTCCACAACACTTCTGGAAATGCACGAGTACCGTTAGGGAAATCGTAAAAATTGGTTAGCCCTTCAGGATCCAATCCTGCAACTCCTCCGTTATCATTCAATAGATCACCCAGGATATTGGCTGCTTTTTGGTAATTATCTCCCAATCCGTTTAAGAACGCTGGGCTGGCTGCCAATATATTCATTTTTGCCTGAATAGCTTTGATAATCCTTCCGCTAACGCGGCCATCTTGGGTGGCACCAAAAACAAACTGATATCTTTCAGAATCAATATTCTCATACCTTGAGGGGCGTTTTGCTAGGTCTCCATCCCAATCCATTGGCAAATACTCTAAGGCCTCCTCTAAATCTGTATTGATACGAGCCACCGTCTCTTTGAAGCCTAATCTTGGTATATTAAAATCTGCATCAAAAGACAAAACCTCCGAAATATAAGGTATCCCCAATAATTCCCCTGAAGTGCTCTTTCCCCCATGTTCTTGCAAAATCCAAAAATGTCTTATGCCTCTCAGGGCAATGGCCTCACCTCGCATCCTTTCCCGGAAAAGTTGATTGGTAACACTATCTCTTTTCCAAGATACATTCTCAATAACTTCTAGAAAATTATTCACAAATAGAATTTGCTCGTACTGTCCCCACCTACTTGAAAATGCGTTTTGAGCATTCCATTCACCTGTGGCCATCAATCTATAATTGTTCACTACATTACTGACAGCATCGTCGGTAGCCACATCACTAAAAGAATATTGATTGGGCATTCCCTCATAGCCGTTGAGCAGTAAGCCTTCGGCAAAGATAGGATCATTATTCAATCGGTCTTCACCTTGTAGGTTCTCATCTAAAGGCTCTATCAAAGTACAAGAACCTAAGGATAAGAGAATGGTAGCTATCGCTGTATATTTAAAAATTTTATTCATGTCTAAAATCTATTTTTTTGTTAAAACTTGATTCTAAGTCCCAAGGAATAGTAACGGAACATTGGACTATTGGTCAATTGTAATTCACGAATATCCTTGTTTTTTGAAATCTCCAAAAGGTTTGAACCGGAAGCATATATACTAAAATCCTCCATTTTCAGCTTCTCTACCCAATTGCTAGGCAAATCATAGGTCAATTGCACTCGTTGCAACCTAACATTACTATTGTCATACAACCAAAAGGTAGAGTTTACACCTAAGTTGTTTGTATTTGGCAAGGAAGATAATCTTGGAAAAGTTGCCGTATTAGCTGTTTCAGGAGTCCAACGCCCACGAACCACCTCTGAGTACTTCTGATCTCCCTGAGGGCGATAATAATTACCGTCAGTTATACCATCACCACCAACTTCGGCGGTTAAGAGCGCAAAGAAAGTAAAGGCACCATAATCTAAGGTTATATCAGAACTAAAGGTCCAAGGTGAATCCCATCGACCGATAGAAATTTGATCTTGATCGTTTACCTTTCCATCGTTATTTATATCACTATAGCGAAGATCACCTGGCTGTAATGCTCCGAACTGCGAAGGTATACCTGCCTTAAGAGAACCATCAGTGTTGAAATCATCTTCACCAAAGAAGCCCAAAGACTTTAAGCCAAAAATAGCATTTACAGGTTTACCTTCTCTATTCTGGTACTCGTCTGCATAAACCTCATCTACGACTCTCCTAACAGAATTCGTGTATAATACCCTAGCACCGATATTCATACCAAACTTACCAAAACGATCCAAATAATTGGCCCCGAATTCAAAACCAGAATATTTATCAGCGTTGAAATTAGAATAGGGTCTAAACCCTCCATAATATTCTGGGTAAGGAGTGGTTGCATTGATTACTTGGTCGCTTAAATCAGATCTGAAAACATTGGCTTCTAACCATATCTTTTTTGCAATTAAGGCTTCGAAACCAAGATTGTAGTCCATTCTTTTCTCCATGCCAAGATTATCGTTCTGTCCTCTAGATATGCTGGTGTATTGATTGTTGAAACCAGAACCAGAAGCATCTCCCCAATTGTAGGAACCACCATCCTGTTGATAAATAGCATCATATAAAAAATACCCATCAATACCAAAATCAGAATAAACAACGCCCATAGAAGATCGTAGTTTTAAATAATTTAACCAAGAAGAATTCTTTAAAGACGGTTCCTCTGTAAGCACATAGCCAAACCCTAAGGTCGGAGCAAACTTACCTCGGTTACCTTCTGCTAATTTTATGGAATGCACGTAGGACGAATTAAAATCGAACATCAATTTGTTCTTGTACGTATAGTTAACACTCATTCCTAAATGGTTATTTTTAGAAGATTGTTCTTCGTCGATAACATGCGTACTATTTCCTAGCGCCATTAATGATGCGTTGATAGCGTGATTTTCGCCTAACTGCTTCTCATAGTTAATCATCCCGTAGAAACCATAACGAATCGTGAACACATTGGAATTGATATTTTCTGTAAGTCCCGCACGGTCATTCTCCCTTACGTTTACCAATCCTATAATCTTACCCTCATCATTCCAAGTTGGCTCATAGGCAGCAAACTGATTTACATTACTAGTATTATATAGATTATAAAAGTCAAAACTTAAATACGTTTTGGCAGATAATCCTTCTGTAATAGCACTCAAATCAAAATCGATGGCATTGCTTACCTGACTTATTCTTGTTACGTTAGTCCTACTCCCACCAGCATATGCGTCACCTAAAGGGACGTTGTCTTTAAAATTCTGATTTCCACCAATAAGGAATCCGTTAAATTTTTTGGCGGCTTGCAATACCCCTGCCAATTCTGGATTACCAGTGACATCTATAGCGCTTATAGGTAATAGAGGAGAATATAGATCAGGCCTAAAACTGTTACCTGCATCATAAAGATTCGTCAAAGAGGTTTTATTCTGTTCAAGAATAGCAATCATATCAAAGCTACTCTTGATCCAGTCATTTACTCGGAAATCAATATTTCCACGAACATTAAATCGGTTAGCACCTCTATCATTATCGGTAACATTCTGTATGGTTTGATCGCTCTTAAAACCAACATTGATATAATATTTGGTATCATTTACAGCTCCCGAGAAATCGGCCACAACATTGGAAAAAGACGCGTAATCCTTCATGTAGTCACTACTGTATAAATCTACATTAGGATACCTATAAGGATTGATACCACTAGCATGATTCGCGATTACCTCATCGGTAAAACCTGGATTCGGAGCCAGCCCATCATTAGCTCTGGCTTCATTAAAAAGTGTCATATACTCAGCAGTGCCCAGATAATTTGGTATGCTTGTTGGAAATTTAATTCCCGAACTAACACTAACATTAAATTCTTGCTTTTCCGTACCACGTTTCGTGGTTACAACGATTACTCCATTCCTCCCCATAGCACCATAAAGGGCTACTGCACTGGCATCTTTTAGAATGGTAATTTCCTGAATTTCTTCCATATTAAGCAAATCGATGCTTCTTCCTGGAATACCATCCACGACGATCAAGGCAGTACCTAGGCCCCGAATATTATCGCTCCCTTTAAGTCCGGTCATTCTGCCAGACAAGGCATCACGGACCCATTGGGTGTTGTCATTCTTGAGAAAATCTCCGGGCTCGATGCTAGATACCGCACCGACCACGTCTCTATTCTCTCGGTTTTGAAATCCTAGGTTTACGTCTTCCTTAATCTTGGATACCAATTTATTGGTATTTATTACTATGGAATCGGTGTTTGTGGTTAGATCATTGTCTTGAGCGGCTAATGTAATGGAAAACATTACAGAGAAGCAACCAAAAAACAATGATTTTCTATATTTATTAAAGTGTGTCATAGATTATTTATATTAACAAATAGTGAAAACAGTTTTGATTTTACCATCCCGGGTTTTGTGGGAATCCTTCGTACAATTCCGTATCATTCTGAGGAAATGGTAACCAATAATGTTTTTCATCAAAAACTTTTGTACGTATTACTTCTTCTTTAAAATTGATCGGTTTTCCAGCGGAATTTCGGTCAAAACGGATACCTGTTTTCAATCGGTATTTCATATCTGTACCCAATTTCCAACGTCTTACATCCATCCAGCGGTGGTTTTCGTAACTCATTTCTACGGCCCGTTCTCTACGGATCTCATCCATAAATTTATTTACACTGGTTAAATTCTGTGGTTTAACATTTAAACTACCGTCGGGAACGGCACGTTCACGTATTGCGTTGATAGCGTCTACTGCAGACATATTGAATCCAGGTGCAACTCCGTCTAAGCCATAAGCCATTACAGCAGCCTCGGCATACATGAGGTATACATCCGTAAGTCTTACATGCGCTCTCCATCCAAATGCTTCTACATTATCGAACTTATTGAAATTTCTTGGAGACCATTTTTTCATTCCATATCCTGTAAGGGAACCATTGAACTGATTGGGATTACGGTGTACTCCATCATTATATAGTTGTGCATATCGGTGTACTTCATCAGCGCCAGTAGCGGCTCCTATATTGTCGATCAACTGATCACCATCTACCACAATCCATTTGTTAAAACGGGGATCCCTATTTTTCCAAGGATCTTGAGGATCGTACAAAGGACTATCATCACATGACAAGCCATCATTCATTCCAAAATAGTTATGGATATAGTTATGGGTAGGGGCTGCACCTGTATCACCTGAACTCATTGCAACATCAGTTAACTGCCATATAGACGGTAAATACTTAGGATACCAACCTACGTTTCCTGGTTGACTTAAAATAAATTCAGAAGAATAAGGGTACTGTCCGTTCTCAGAATAGAACACAGAACCATAGTCATCCCAAGGTACCAATTGATATCTTGGCATTTGTATTACCTTGGCCAATGCTTCGGCGGCTTTTATACTCAATTCCTTATTATATCCATAGGTATCATTACTACCTTGCATTAATGGACTAGCTGCATATAAAAGATTCTTTCCTTTCATGGCCATGGCCGCACCTTTAGTTATACGGAACATATTTTGCCCTCTAGTCTTCTCTCCAGGTCCCCAATTTGCATCGTCCCAATCTTCAGGAAGCAACGCAATTGCCTTATCGAAATCTGCATCTATACTCAATGCCGTTTCAGACCATTCTGTTGGTCTTGGCAACTGCCAATCGTCCTCTAAAACCCGGTCTATATACGGTATAGCTCCCCAGAATTTCATAATCTCATGATGAAAAAATGCTCTAAAGAAATAGGACTGACCCAGAATGGCATCTCTTTCTTGTTGCGTAGCATTTACCATTAAGGTCTCTACATTTTCAATGGCCAGGTTAGCCTTTCGTATACCATTCCAGCTACTTACCCATACAGAACTTCTATCAAAAGGATAGTCTGAATTAGTATCTTTTGGTTGACCGTTACCCGAACCTTGGTTGATCATAAACATACCTCTTTGATTTGCCCATTGACCGTATTCGCCCTGGTCTACACTAAAATCGAACATCCAAGTACGGTTATTTACAGATTCTTCCCCATAATAGCCATAATACTGCCAGAAAGCTCCGGCATAATCGACCATCATAGCGTACATTTCTTCTACCCAACCTTGAGAATTGTCAAAATCTTGGAATACCTCATTGATGCTTAGGTCAGTTTCAATAGTTTTATCTAAGTAATCTTCACAGGAAACAGTAATTGTTCCTATCAAAAACACCCAGCACATTAGTTTAAATATTTTTTTCATAGTAATTGCTCTTAAAAGTTAATATTTACCCCTAGATTAATTCTCCTAAAGGAAGGATAACCTCCTCTAAACTCACCGTCATCATTGCTCTGCCTATCATCCGGAAGCTTTGACCAGAAGGCCAAATTGTTTCCGTTTAGGTATACCCTGTAACTACTATCTCCTTTGGAAGCAAAAGTGTATGCAAATTCCATATTTTGTAATTTTACAAAAGAGGCATCATACCATTGTCTGTAAGAATCTGTACTGTGTTGTGTGTTATTAAATCCACTAAGTACATGTTCTCCATCTGGGTTCTCTTTGCTCCAGTAGTCCGAAAGGAAATCAAAATACAAGTGAGATTCTCCAACAAATGTCCTGTCTTGATATTGTTTGGTTGCATTACTAACCCCATATAATTGAACCGTGAAACTAAATTTCTTATAGTTAGTCCCCAAGGTTAAGTTAAAAGTATTCTGAGGCCGTTCTGTATACCCAAAAGGTACTTGATCATACTCTCCACTTACAAACCCATCCATGTTCCAATCCTGTTCATCATAGAAACCAGGTCTACGTGCACCTTGGTTACTTTCGCGAGGATAGGAACCATATACATCATCCCAGTTCATCATCAAATCTCCTCTTATTATTTCACGTGGTTGCCCTATAGCATATCCAGCCTCTTTTTGATAGTCTGGTCTAAGCTCAGGATCTTCCTTGTAAATTATCTCATCCTTGGTAAAGGTGTAGGCAAAATCTCCATTAATACTCCAATTCTCTGTAAGCTGTTGCTTATAATTGAATACTAACTCCATACCTTTTACAGATGTTTTACCTAGGTTGGCATCAGGCGGTTGAAAACCAAAAAAACTAGGAACACTTCGATCAGTGGCAGGAATAACAATATTATCACGATCTTCCTGAAAGAAATCCACGTCCAGGGTGAACATATTTTGAAGTACAGCTAATTCAAAACCGATATTCGCTTTCTGCGAGGTCTCCCATTGTAGATTCGGATTTCCAATTGTAGCTTCTTTATAAAAGGTGTAAGGAGATCTATCCCATTTGTTACTGTTGTTCAAATAAGCACTTCCGCCACTGCCCCACTGGGAGATATAGCCCCATCTACCACCTGAGGAATCATCACCTACGATACCGTAAGAACCACGGATCTTAAGCTTGTTCAACCAACTGTCTGTTCCACTCATAAAACTTTCATTAGTTACCATCCAGCCTAATGCTACTGATGGAAAGAGATCAAACCTAAAACCAGGTCCGTATTTCTCAGATCCATTATAGGCTCCGTTCACATCAATAAAATAACGGCTATCATAGTTGTAGGTAGCTCGAGCCACCCAATCTTCCCGGTATCTTGGGAACATATTTCCTATAGCATACTCCTCTCTGTTCATTAAAGCCAACATGCCTACGGTATGTTTCTCTCCAAAAATACGATCATAATTAAAAGAAAGCTGGTAGAACAAACGTCGACTAGAATTATCGTCATTAATATTCAAACCGTCTCTAGACCATGGTTGAACCACATAATCAAATTGATTTTCACCTGGAGGGGTTACGTAATAAAACGTTCCATCATCATTATAAATCTTAAAGACTACATTGTCATCTGCATCAATTTTAGGGTCATTAATTCCTTCATTACCTCTAAAGTTGTTATCAAAGGAAAATGAACCTCTAAAACTTAAACCTTCTGTAACGAAATCTAATTTTTGTTGTAAGACAAAATCGGTATTCACCTGTACTCTATGTTCATTGATATCGCTTCTTGCTGTTAATGAAACCGCAGGGTTAAGAATATCGTATCTATTAACTACTGCGCGCCCATAAGAACCATCAGGATACAAGGGATAAAATAAATCTGGTGCCAATTCATAAATACTGTTATTAAGTAAAGATCTATCAACAGTAGTACCACCTTGAACTCCGTAATACCCAGAAAGGTTTACAGAAAGACGGGTAGATTTGGTTACGTCAAAATCTATATTGCTCCTAAAGTTAAAACGGTTATAATCAAAATTGGTAGTATACCCTCTGCCACTATCAAAGGCCTCTCCGTCATAGATATCACCTACATGGTTATAGTTAATAGCTCCAAAGTATTTTACATACTCGGTACCCCCACTAACAGAAAGATCCACCTTGTAATCCATGGCAAAATCCTTTTGTGTAACGTCTATCCAATCTACATTAGGATACACATATTTATCAGTATCATTGATAGGATTTCTATACCTATCTGCAATTGACTCGGGAACATAATAGCTCCAGGCTCCCTCATTAGCCGGGACAGAACGCTCAATGGACTCATTAGCAACCGTTATACCATTATACGAATCGTATTTTTCAGGTAATTTCGATGGCGTTTTGAAAGTTGAACTAGCCGTTAAAGAAAGTTGTGCCTTACCAAGTTTTCCTCGTTTTGTAGTAATAAGGATAACCCCATTGGCTCCTTTTACACCAAATACAGCGGTAGCTGAGGCATCTTTTAATACAGAAATACTCTCCACATCATTGGAATTGACATCGTTCATACTCCGCTCAATACCATCTACCAAAATAAGTGGCTGCCCACTACCGTTCCAGCTACTCCTTCCACGAATAAATATGTCAGGAGCCTCTTCTCCAGGACGTCCCGTAGAAGAAATAGTAGTAACGCCAGGCAAACGTCCTGTAAGCGCCTGTCCTACCGTGGCTACTCCACCAGATTGCAACAGCTTGTCTCCTGAAACCTGTACAATGGAGCCTACCACACTCTCTTTCTTTTGTTTACCGTAGCCGACTATGACCACTTCATCCAAGCCTAGAACATCGCCATCCATAACGACATTAATTTCCGTTTTACTATTAACTTCAATTTTTTGGGTGGTTAATCCCAAATAGCTAACGATTAAAGTCGCGTTTGCGGGAACATTTATGGTAAAATTACCATCAAAATCGGTCATTACACCATTTCCACTGCCCTGTTCTACAATATTGGCACCGACTACCGGCATACCTGTTTCTGCTTCGGTTACAGAACCCTTAACGGCAATGGTTTGCTGAGGGTTATTATTGGCCCATACGGTAAAATGGGACAAAAAAATGAGTAATACAAAGAGCCTCATTTCCTTGCCTAAATTAAAACCGAAAATGAGCTGTTTTGTGTAAAGGATTCGTTTTTTCATACATTTAAATCTTTTTTGTCACCTTGATTTGTAAGTTTTGGTGATACTTGTTTTAACCTATTAAATTCATCCCAAGATGTTCTACTTCTCATGGTTTAAATCTAACTAATACATCATTTCATTGTTTTTACTTCATAACTTTAAATTAACTGCTCTCTTAAAGACGCATTGTTAAACATTTATTTTAGTGCACTGCTAAGTTGAAAGACAATGTTAAAAAAAGGTTAAACAAATAAGAGCTAAAAATGATGCACATAGTGTAATTAATGTTGCATCAATGCCCTAAAAGCAGGTAATGCGACATTAATTATGATGCGTGCGACATAAAACACAATCTAAGATGTTTAAAAATTTAAGAACCTATTAACACTCAATATCCTATTTCTTAACACTAAAGTCATAAATATATAGCCCTAAAAAATTCAAAAAATAAATTAAAAGAGGAGATAAACGTCCATTCGCGCTCTATTTCAACATAAGTTTTAAACCAAAGACAAAAGGATAGTAATTTGGCCCGTAATAAGTTCGGAGTGATCTTTTAAATTTCAAATAATACCTTTGAGATATGAAATACAAGAAAAAGAGTTTAGCAGAAAAATTAGAATCTTAGCTTGTTCAGAAGAAATCGGCAGTGTTGAAGCTTGTCGTTAATACGCCGTTAATACAGGAACGCTAATACCGTTGGAAGAAAAAAACGGGTTTAAAGGCCACCTATGATACTTATGGCAAAGAATTAAAACAATTAGAAGAAGAGAATAGAATACTTCGCAAGCTTCTTAGTCACAAGGAAATTGAATTAGAAGTCTGGCGAGAACTTCTAAAAAAAAGTTTGGAACGTCCGATCCAAAAAAATTTAGTCCGTTCTTTTTAAAAAAATATAAGATTATCAAAACTATGATTGTCAATATGGTAGGCATGGTTCACAGAAGTTATTACCGTAGACTTAGTCTTAGGAGGAAAAGGAATAAACCAAGTCCGTTTACCTATCATCAAACTAAAGGACAGGTAAGTCAGAGCATAGTAGTTGCATCTGTTAAGCAAGTTTATCCCATGAATGTATAGCTTGTGGATACTGCTTATTTGAAATGAGAGGGCTATCTAATTAATCACAAGAAGCTATATCGAATAATGAAAGAAGAGCGTTTATTGAAGCTAGAAAAACAAATAAATAGAAGTGGTTCAGAAAAAAAATTCGTGAAATTTAGAAAAGTAAATACTTCTAGACCTTTTGAATGCTTAGAAATGGACATAAAGATGGTTTGGATACCAAAGGCTGGTAAAAACGCTTATTTACTATATATAATCGATGTTCATACCCGTAAAATATTGAAAGCGTATTTTGCTTTTCAATTAAACAAGACAAGCTTATAACATTTCTTTCTGAAGTATTTTTAGATTATCAATACTGTGAAAGTGTTGTCATTAGAAGTGATAACGGAAGTCTGTTTATTGCTAAAAGTGTACGTGAAATAGGCATTCAACTAGAGTTTACACATGTAGCTACACGTGAAGAAAATGCACATATAGAAGCCTATCACGGCATACTACAAAAAAGAAGTGTTTACCAGAGTGGATTATAGCACTTTTGGAGAAACTGGAATTGTATTAAAAAGATACTTGAGTTTTATAATAATATTAGAATTCATGGCCTTTTAGGACGCATTACACCAATGGATAAGCGGAACCTGATTAACCGCATAATTAATAATCGTAATTTAAAAGAATACTCTTGTTTTATAGGGGTCAAAAACAGTACTGATAAAGGCCTCCTCTTAATTATCCAATTCTAATAAAGATACAGACTGCAAAGCATTTTTAATAACACTGCTCCAGATGGTATACCCTTCTTTATTAAGATGTAACCCATCTGATAAATATAATTCAGGAATGGGTCTGTTATCGCTACTAATCATATGGCTAAATACATTTATATACTGCGCATTTAAATCGGAAATTATATATTTTGAAAGCAACAAATTGGTTTCTATTATCAACGGAATCATCTGCTCTCGCTCAACACTTGGCTTTAAACTTATTAAAGCTAATGCTACCTCCGGATATTTAGCTTTAACCATGCCTACTAATTCGTGACAGTCTGCCAATACTTCTTGCGGAGTTCTGCCTTGATTCAAATCATTCTCTCCTGCATAAAGTACTATTTTGGATGGCTTTACAGCAACAAATATCTCATCAAAATAATGAATACACCATGCAAATGTAGAGCCTCCAAAACCAAGATTAACGGTATTAAAAGGCAGCAAATCTTTCTGCATATGCACCCACAAACGCACAGAAGAACTTCCATAAATTGCGATAAGATTTTCTTGGGTCTCTAATTTTGATACCCTTCTTTTTAGTCTTTTAATTTCATTAGACCACATAGCAGGTGGTTCTTCCTTATGCACCGTTCCTCCCGTAGTTATAAACAACTCTTCTGCCCTATCTCTAGCTTTTTGAACCTCGACTTTATACTGTGCTTGATACTTTTGTACGAAAGCATAAATAGCATCGTTACTTTTTGAGGTTATCTTTTCACTTAATAAAAAGGGCGCTCCTATTTTGCAATAAAACAAAGACCTTCCTATTCTATCATCAAAATTCACCAGAATAATAGGTACGATAAGCGGTTCTTTTTTCTGGCCAGCAGCCAATTTAAAAGCTCCCATTTTAAAAGGACCAGGTGATTCTTCGGTGCGATAGGATGTTCCTTCAGGGCTAATAATTAGATTATAGTTATTGCTTAAATGTTTAGATGCTTCTTCATAAAATATATTTCGGGCCTGTTCTACATCTTCAGATGACGTCTGATCACTATCTTTAGTATACACATTAATATGTCCTAAATTGTCATAATAATTTTGGTGCCCATATTCTTGCCCACGGCCAATGCGGACGGTTCTAATGCCTGGTTCTCCATATTTTTCAAATAAGACCTTCGCACTTATAAAATGGGAGTCTAATGTAATTTGAAAGCTGTTATTTAAGGTGTAATGCGTATCATTTATCAAATGGTTATAGGTAAAAATATGGCCTGTAGTCTCGGGTAAGTTCTCCCAACCTTCAATCTTATAAGGTACATTTTCAAAAACCTGATTGGTTAATTTTGCACAAATCTTACGGTTGAGATCAAGGTCTGTAGCATCCCTTTCTGCTACATCCGAATATATTTTCTGCAATCCACTTATAAAATGGCATTCTTTCTGATCCTCTGTCAGCAATTCTAAACTCAAAGAGGCAATATGCCTTTCCAAAGCACTACCATCCTCTAACAAAGATGTTAATGCATCATAAGCCAATTGTTTTGTATTGTTACTTTTTAAAAGATGAGAGACTTGGTGTAAGGGTGATGAAACTGATAAGCGTGATTCATTATTTTTAATGAGCTGAAATACCGCCTGAAGATTATGTTTACCCAATAAACCCACATATCTTATGAATGCAGCGTTTAATTGGTTGCCCATAAACCAGATTAACCGTTGAAAAAACTGACCTTCAAAAAGGTCGTCTTTTTTAAACAACTCCATTAAGTCATGATCATGAATAAAATAGGCAGAAGTTCTGGTACGTGTAATTGCCGAACAGCTATCCTTTTGTTTTAAGAGGCAAGACCATCCAAATACAAATCCTGAATTCTTGATGGAACGTTGTTTAATTTCGATCGAATTCTCTATCCGCTTTATAGTAACTTCCCCATCAATCAAAATAAATAATCCATTACTAGAACCATCCTGAACATATAAAACTTCATCTGCTTCATATTCTCTACGTTCTACAAATGTTGCCATAGTAGACAATTGTTTCTCCTCAAAATAATCTAAAAACGGAGATCGTCTCATAAGAGAAATAATCTCCTCTTTTTCTGCTACAGGTGAAATATGAAATTTACGATCTTCTACAAAAGGTTGAAACCGCACCGGGTTTAATAATTCAGATTGCTTTAATAGTGCTCTGTGTAAAAGGTGGTATAATTTTGTGCCAATATTTTTAAGAAGTATATTTTGATGCCCTTCTTGCAAATACGCTTCAATTTCTGCAAAAGGAATTTCAAAGAACATTGCTTTTTGAGAAGCTACTAATACCTTATAAACATATCTTTTCGGGGTCGTAAACCCATTGAGTCCTAGTGTAGAAAACGGCTCAGAATTTTGACACACTAATATATCTTTATCAGGGTTGTCTATAGAAATATAGTAGGCTATGCTGCCTTCTAAAAGCCACCTAAACGTTCTTACCTTCTTATGAATAAAACATATGGTGTGCCCTTTTTCATAAGTTTGAATTGTTCCATTAGGAAATTTTTCTTGCAGTTGCGAAATACTAATTTCTTCTTTCAAAAAACGATGGTTTTAAGTTCGTACTATATCGTAAGTTATTAAAGTATTCCTAAGAAAAGATGTATTCTATTTATTTAAATTGAAATATCATTTCCCCATAGTTATT
Source organism: Cellulophaga algicola DSM 14237 (assembly GCF_000186265.1). NCBI lineage: Bacteria > Pseudomonadati > Bacteroidota > Flavobacteriia > Flavobacteriales > Flavobacteriaceae > Paracellulophaga > Paracellulophaga algicola. Next base: position 3,751,505 of record NC_014934.1, on the reverse strand, counting down.
TTATAAAAATCCATAATATCTGACAACGATTTTCCTGAATTATTAAATGCTCTAAAAAATTGTAAGCATTATTTGTCCTTTAAGTATCTTGAAAAAAGAATGGAATAGTAGCCTAAAAAAGAAACTGTACTTCCCTCCTATGATCATAAATTATCGCAAATTTTCTATTTGATCAGTATTCACTAAATTAGATGCTTAAATACAACTATTTTTATACTAAAGGCTTAGAACCATACAACATGAAAAATATGTATAAAGTTATATTAGGAATTCTTGTCTGTTTAGGGATTGTACTATACTGGTTGAGTACTATTACAGAGGGAGAATATTACAGAAGCCGAAGTCCTGATGGTCAATATAGTATCTATGCCTCTAGGAACAAATATTTTAATTTTAATTTACCATTCACACGGTTTGGAGATGCTGGCGGAAAAATACATTTGTATGACGAATTAGAAAATAGCGAAGTTAGTTCTTCTTCTATTGACATGATTTCATATGTAGACGGCGATTTTTATTGGAGTGAAGATGAAGTATCAATGAAAGCTAGAGAAGCTATAGACTTACCTAGACATATAAATATTTAGAGGTCAGTAGCTAACTTCGTATCTTGATACTCAGTAAATATATTAAATTATGGATATTTTCAAGGGTCAAAATCTTCTAGAGTTCTCTGATTGCTTCAAAACGGACAATGATTGCAAAGAATATTTAGCAAATATTAAGTCTAAAACCCCTTTTAAATGTTCTAGATGCAATCATATAGCCTGTCAAACACGTGCTGATTTCTCTAGGCAATGTAATATTTGTAGACATACAGAATCCGCAACAGCAGATACATTATTTCACAAGGTAAAGTTTGGTGTTCGCAAAGCATTTTTTATTTGTTTTGAGATGGCTACAAGCACGAAAAGCTTATCTGCAAGTTATATGGGAGTACGTTACGGAGTAACAGAAAAAACAGCTAGACTTTTTATGCTTAAGGTCAGAGAAGCTATGTCTTCGAGTGGGAATAATCCTATGGACGGAGTTGTTCATGTAGATGAATTTGTTTTAGGGGGCAGAGAAGAAACAAAAGTTGGCAGAAGCTACAATGCTAAGAAAAAGAAGGCGGTTACAGCTGTTCAGCTTACAGAAGATGGAAAGGTAAAAAGAATGTATGCTATGAAAATAGATGATTTTTCAGCACAATCCTTACAATATATTTTTGTCAACCATATCAGCCGAAACGCAAAGATTACTACAGATAAATGGAGAGGCTATAGTCCTATTGCAAAGGCTTACGACATCACACAAATAGAAAGTAATGGAGGGTTAAATTTTAAAGCGCTTCATACAATGATACATCAGGTTAAATCTTGGATAAGAACAACTTATTCTTGGGTTAGTGACAATAATTTAAATAGATATTTCAATGAATTTTGTTTTAGAATAAACAGATCTCAAAGTAAAGCTACAATATTCAATAATCTTATTGTTAAAATGGTCAATAATGATAAAATCAATCAAGCTGAATTAATAAGTAATTAACTACTGACCTCTATAAATATTAAAGCGTTAGACCATTATTATAGTTCCTTTCCTGTAAAAAACTCTTGGGATTTTTTTATTGAAGGAATTACTTACAAGGTGAATAAAGAGATTAATGAATTGATTGTTAGAAATGAAGCTGGAGATATCGTATTACGAGATATTACGTATATCGCTCAGATAAATAATGGTTTTCAAGTATTAAATAATACTCCCGCCATTGCATATTATGATGCAGCACTAAATAAACTTGAGCATGCTCCTACTGCGGAAATGATAAGCAATGAATATTGTGGCAATGTAACAACCTATGGCCTTAAAATTGAAGAAACTGAAAAATACTATATTTTAAAAAAAGCGGTAGGGTTTACAAGCTATAACTTTACTACGTACAAAAGTATTGATTCTGTAAAGAAAAAAAATATCAAGAATATTCATTTTTTAAATAACAAACGCAAAATAGCTTTCAACGATAATGCCCCAAAAGAAGACTATGTTATCATAGATTTTGGGGACTATTTTGGAATTCTGTCTGAAGAATTTGGAATAGCATATTTTGATACCATAGACGTTACCAAAAGGCCCATAAAAACAATGAGAAACGGATTGTATGGATATTACAATATAACGCCTACTAAATATATAGAAATAAACCCTTTTACATATAATTTAGCTAGATTTAAAGATAAAAAAAATAATGAAGGTTATGTAGCTATTGATGGCAATGAATATTACGACTAACTAACTAATTAAAAAAACCATTGTATTTTATGCAGAACATAAGAATAGCATCTAAACTACTACTCCTTTTTCTAGCTTTAAATGTATTTTCATATAAAGCCGCAGCTCAAGAAACTGAAACTGGAAATCCTACTCCTGAATATGATTTTTCAGAAATAGAAAAATCCCCTTTTCCAGAGCCTATTGGAATTATAAATGACTACGGACAAGTTTTTACGGAATCGCAACGTTCGGAATTGTATACACTACTTTATGATTATGAAAGTGAAACTAATCGACAAATTGTAGTGGTTACTATAGAACGCTTAACACCCTATGATAATATCCAAGAATACGGAACAGATTTAGGACAAGCTTGGGGAGTTGGCAGTACAGATAGAAATAATGGTATGGTAATAATTATATGTAAGCCTTGCCGACAAATAGGAATTGCAACGGGATCTGGAACCCGAGAGGTTTTAACGGATAGAATTTGTAATGAAATAATTACGAATACCATAGTACCTGAATTTAAGAACGGCAACTTTTATGACGGAATTAAAATTGGGTTAAATGAATTAATTACCAACTGGGAATAAATTCGGTAAGCAAAATCGGCCTTAAAATAGGTGTCTACTAAAACGAAGGCATAGGTATAAATGCAGTACGTTATAGGTTGCGCACTTAGTAAAGCCTAATGGTTCCTGTTTACTTATCTACTGAAGTATTAGGTAATAAGACCATTTCAATACGCTACTTTTTAGTGAAGATGATTACTAACTAGCCTGTTGGTTGAGTAACTCTATAACCAATGCTTTGGTCAAGGGAGTACCCTTGGCTTTTTCTCGTAGCATAGAAAAAGGATACCTAAACTTGCACCCGTTTTGATAGTTACTACACCCATATGCTGTTTTTCCTTTTAGGACTGTACCTTTTTTACATAAAGGACAAGGAATTGGTTCAGGTATAGAGTTTGTTTTTGGTGCTGGTTTATTGGCAGCCTTCTTTTCTTCTAACAACATTTCAAACTGTTCATTAAAACGCAATAAACCTTCTGTAGTGCCATGCGTTGTTTTAAAACCTTTAAGGTTTACCGTACAGCCCTTTTCTAATAAACGTGCATATTGTTTGTCAGATATTTTTTTTCCTTGAAAAACAAAGGGAAGCACTAAGGTACACCCTACCTTATATTCGCTGCATCCGTAGGCCGATTTTCCTTTTAAAAGTGTTCCTTGTTTGCATTTAGGGCAAGGTTTCCCATCTACTAATGCTGTTTTCTTTTCTTTTATTAATTTTGGTTTTGGTGCTGCTACATTGGCGGCAGCATGAGAAATTTTAATATGTCTTTTTTCAAGACGCACCTCATACACCAAATCGTCTATCATTTGTTTCATATTATTGATAAAAACACCTGCATGAAAATTACCATTTTCAATCTCCTTCAGTTGTTTTTCCCACAACCCAGTAAGCTCGGCAGAGGTTAACAATTTATTTTTTATGGTACCAATAAGTTGTATCCCTGTTTGCGTAGGTAATAGTTGTTTTTTATTACGTTCAATATATTTTCGCCTAAATAGGGTTTCCATAATGTTTGCCCTAGTAGAAGGTCTGCCGATACCGTTTTCCTTCATCAATTCTCTCATCTCATCATCATCTACTTGCTTACCCGCTGTTTCCATGGCGCGTAATAAGGTAGCTTCCGTAAATTGATTTGGTGGCTTAGTTTCTTTTTCTAAAAATGAAGGCTCATGCGGCCCTTTCTCCCCTTTTACAAAAGAAGGTAATAGCCCTTTCTCAGGCGTAGTTTTTACTTCCGGATTTTCAAAAACAACCCTCCACCCCTTTTCTAAAATTTTTTTTCCAGTAGTTTTAAATGTTACCGTATCGGTTTTTCCTACTACGGTAGTATTGGCTACCAAACAATCCGGATAAAAAACACCTATAAAACGTTTGGTAATAATATCATACACCTTTTGTTGGTTAAGCTGCAAATTCATTTGTACTCCCGTTGGAATAATAGCATGGTGATCGGTTACTTTTTTATCATTAAATACTTTAGATGACTTTTTTATTTTCCCTGCTAAAACAGCGGTCGTAAGGTTTTGATATTTTGTTAGTTTTTTCAAAATTCCTGGTACTTTAGGATACACATCATTCGGTAAAAATGTAGTATCAACCCTAGGATAAGTAACCACTTTTTGTTCGTATAACTTCTGAACCATTTTTAAGGTTTCATCTGCCGAAAATCCAAATTTAGTATTACAATAGACTTGCAAGCCGGTAAGGTCAAAAAGTTTAGGCGCGTATTCCTTTCCTTTTTTCTTGGTGATGGATACAATTTCAAAATCGCTTTCTTTAACTTGTTTAGCAAAAGCTTCGCCTTCTTCTTTCTTTAAAAACCGCCCTTTCTCACAATTAAACAGCGTATCGCGATATAAGGTTTGCAGCTCCCAATACGGTTCAGATTTAAAGCTTTCTATTTCCTTATAGCGGTTAACAATCATTGCTAATGTAGGTGTTTGCACCCTGCCTACAGATAACATTTGCTTATAGCCTCCGTGTTTAACGGTATATAAACGCGTAGCATTCATTCCTAAAAGCCAATCTCCAATAGCTCTAGAAAATCCTGCGTAGTATAGATTGTCATATTTTGCAGAAGGTTGTAATTTTTTAAAACCTTCTTTTATCGCTTCTGTAGTTAAAGAAGAAATCCATAGGCGCTGTACTTCACCTTTGTATCCTGCTTGATCTATAACCCAACGTTGTATTAATTCTCCCTCTTGCCCAGCATCTCCACAATTGATAACCAAAGTAGCTTTGTCAAATAATTTTTTTACTATAGTAAATTGTTTTTGAATCCCTGCGTTGTCTACCACTTTTGTTTTAAACTTATCGGGTAACATGGGAAGGTTATTAAGGTCCCAGCTTTTCCAATGTGGTTTGTAGTCATTGGGTTCAAAGAGTGTACATAAATGGCCAAAAGTATAGGTTACCGCATAGCCATTACCTTCATAATAGCCATCGCATTTTATATTAGCTCCTAAAACGGCAGCAATTTCACGGGCAACACTTGGCTTTTCGGCAATACATACTTTCATGACAGCAACAAAAATAGTTAAAATACATTGATCATCGAACTCAAATAGCAAGCAGAAATAAGGTTGGTGCTGTTTATTAGAGCGAAGTATTATGGATTAAAAAAAAAAAAATCATCTGGTGTAGTCTATAAAACGGAAGTACCCATTTCATTTCCAGGCGTTTGAGTCTCGTGAAACAAAACTAAAAGTGTATTGAGAACCGATAGAAAAAGAAACTTTAATGTCCGTTCCAATGCTAACGGTGTAGTGATACGAAACAGCAAGTGTATCGAGAACGAATTGGAATACTAAAAATTTTTTATCTTTTTTTTTACAAAAAATACATATACCGATTAAACTAAAATACGCACAACTAATGCGGAATACCACAGACAACTATAGAAAATATTTGCTATTTTTATAAGCAACAAAGCTTGCCTACCAAAAAAATAGAACATGCGCATATCTGTATGTTGACATTAATTATGAAAAAACTAATCCATTTTGTTATACTAATTATATTATTCAGTTGTAAAACTGACCCTAAAGAAACATCTGCAAAAAAGGAAATAATCCTACATAAAAACACAAACAAAGAAAAAGATTCTGAATTTAAGTATGTTATAGCTGAATCTGGGTTAAACTACAGAAAAAAACCAAATGGAGAAATAATTGGAAAATTTAAATATGGTAGAAAAGTAGAGTTAATTGAACACACCCATATATTTGAAACAATTAAAGATGAGCATATATTAAAGAAAGGAGAATGGCTTGGTGTCAAGTTAGATCAAGATACTGTTTATATATTTAGTGGATATTTGTCTAATAAAAAAATAAGCCGAAATTCAAATACTTCTTCAAAGACGAATACTAATGTTGGAGAAATGAGTATATATGAGAATTTGCCTCAATTAAAATTTTCAAAAATCACCAAAAATGAATTTGAAAAAATTGAATCCAACCCAAAAAACATATTACCTAAAATAAATAAAAATGATACTTTCTTTTTTATTAAGACAAAAAATGAAAATTTTAAATTTAAAGTTTACAAAGACTATAAAGAAAATGGAAGTTGGAGCGGAAGTGAATATATAGGTTATTATCCAAAACTCAAATTTTATGCAATAGAAACTAATTACACTCAAGACTATTTAGGTTTTAGTGAACTTACTTTAATTGATAGCATTTCAAATAATAAATATAATATAATATCTCCTGGAGACGGTGCTGTTGAGCAACCAATAACTTCTCCTAAGGGTAACTATTTAGTATATAAATATAATGTTATGTACGAGTTTCAAGGATGTTTTATTGGAGTAATTAAAGTAGATGAATTAAATAAAAATAATTCAAAAAAATATTTGACTGAATTCAAAAGTTATACTTCTGAAGATTGGGCTGTAGAGGAAATAAAATGGAAAGACAATAACACCCTTTATATAAAAACATACAAAGAAAAGCATACAGATAAAAAACAACGAAAGATATTGGACTACCTGAAAACTAACTTAGAAATGAAAAATTAACTATTACTAACACCTGTAGGCGTTGCACAACTCCATAATTTAGAAAAGTAAGACATAAACAACCGTCTTTCAAGGTGGTTTATTTTTTGATCAAGTAAGCAGTAGGTGATTTTTTAATATGCTTAAATGTGAGCGTTTTAAATGATAAGGGTTCTTTTTTAGAACAGCAAGAAAAGCTGCCATTCCTGCTTCACTTTTTATACGTTTTTACGTGTATTTCAAGTACCTCTGTCTACCAATAGACAGGTTTCGTTCAAAAACCGCCGCATATATACTCACTTTTTTTATATTCTTTGGGCGTTAAAATGATGTGCTTGCTTAACCAAGTATATATGCTTCTTTTTTTTTTACATAGAGTATTTAATAATAATAATAATACCTATACATAAAGAATATGTAGGAAAGTTAGTAAAAGATAAAACTATAGATAGTAGTGAAAAACTAAAAGATGTTTTAATCAAAAACAATATACCTTTTTAAACTGATACTAATAATTTTATAGTTTATGGGTATAAATAACACGGTCTATAAAACAGTATGGAAAAATAATTTTAAAGTGTCTAACAGAAAGTTGGTGCATACTAATTAAGTCCACCAAACATAAAATTTGGTATTTTCAACAAAAAAATAAAACCATACTATTTATATTTAACTAAGTGATAAATCGAAAAGAAAATCTTTATTTACTGCCTTACACCTGTTATACTAAATGTTGTGCGTTATTAAGTTTAACCCTATGGATAAGTAATAAATTTTAGAGACAAAATGAATAGAAAAATAATAATTTATTACTTAATATTGATTGTATTATTCTTCATCAGTATTTATCAAATAGTAGTATTTCAGTTTACAAAACTAGGAATTTGGGCTTTTCTATCAGAAATATGGGCTATTTTAACATTAATATTATTTGTTTGGTCTAAAAAAGATTTTACAGGTAAATCCTGGTTCACAATCAAAAAAAAGGAAAAAATTTATTCATTTGAAGAAAATAACTCTTTTAATGAAGAAGATTATATTTCAGCACTTCCTGAATTAAATATAAAAGAAAAGCAGGCCTATATTAGTTTGACCAAATTATGTTGTTCCGCTGAAATTCAGGGAAAAATAATCCCTTTCTTAGAAAAACTAAAAGACTTCTCAAGTGATAAAGAAGATTACATGTCAACTTTAAATTATGTGACGGAATTTTTAGATATCCATAATATCTTTTTTATTATGCCGCTTGACTTGAACCAGGATGTAGAAACTTTAGAATGGAGAATTACTACATCTTTACAAAACAATTTTCAAGACTCTGTTGAATTACCAAGTATAAGCAATTATCAAAAGAAGACGGTTTCTTTTGATAACGTATTTGAAGATTATGATACACCTTTACTACAAGCAGGATATCAAATGGGTTTTATAGATACTGAATCTGATGAATATATTATTGTCATTCACAAAGTTTCTGACAAGGAAAAAATCGAAAAATTAATTGATATTATTGGTTATAATTATTTTGATACACAGACGGATAGAAGATTACTAAAACCAAGATACCCCTTTATTATAAAGTATAAATTTAATAGCATAAAATTTATTTTTTCCCTTGTCATCTTAATTTTATGCCCTGCATTTACATTTGTAGTTTATACTGGTTTTTTGAAAGAAGGATTATCATTTATCGTTATTTTCATAGCAATTATCAACTTTTTATTCTATTATTTATCTATTTATTTTATTTATGACACACTGAGATTATATATAGGTAATAGATCAAAAACGAACGCATGATAAAAAAGAACTAAGGTGAAAAAGACTTTTTTCTTTATTAAATTTATACACTTGTAGTCTAGGCTTAAACTTCTGTGTAAGCTTTTTTATAGTATTTTTTTTAATTCCATCCTATTTAGTTACTACTAGAATAATCCTACGAATTTCTCTTAGGTTTGGTTTCCTTTTGTTAGTTTAGTGCGTAACAATCACGCCTAAGCATATGTGAACCGCTAACAAACATTTAAAACAAACATTGTGAGTAAGATTAAAAGCCTTATATTTTTCATTCTCTTTTTACCATTTAGTGCATTTGCAGAATATAATGGTCATCAAATTAAATTCTCAATTGAATTTAAAGATGGAAGTGAAATAATTGGATACAATTTTTTATCATCTATTTACCAAAAAGACAAATCTATAAGCTACACAGCGTTTTTAGAAAATAACTACCAACTTATATTGAGAAAGCAATCTAACGACTTAATCGGAGAATTTACATATTTTCAGAATAGAATTAAATACGACTATTCAGATGATGAAGGAGCTAAAAAAATTATTTATACGCTGACAGATAAAAAAGAGGTTGATAAAAATAATATAGAAAAAATTAAAATAATTGAACTAACAGACCAATCTTACGCAATTGGAATTTCTACTAAACACGCTTGGGAAGATCGTTTATGGATGAAAAAGAAACCTGTTGAGAAATACTCTATTGGAGGAACTTTTTGTTCTTATCACATTTATATTCACAATAAAAATGATAAAACGGACAGAATTATTAAAGTCCTCAAAGAAATTTCCATCCGTTTTGAAGAAGAAATTAAAGAACAAAAAGTGATAATAGAAAACCCTGATGGTACAAATTATTACCAAGTAGAAGAAAAAACTAACAAAATAGAACAAATAATCGACCCCAAAATATCAAAAGAATTGCAAAATTTTAGCGATGAAAAGGTTGTGATCATAACAATGTGTAGTTGCTGAAAACGAAGATATTACATAAAAAATCGGATAAATTAAAATTAAAAAAACAACTTTTTAATTACTGTAATTCCAACACAAATAAATAGATAATTATGGAAGACTTAAATCCATCTTTCAAGAAAAAATTATCTTATATTGGGTATCGTATTAATGGTAATTGGCACGACATTAACCGTAATAAAAATTTAGAAGAATGTGGTAATGTATATGGAATAAGTCATCAAGACCTCAATATTGAATATAAATGGGTTAATCTTGGGGAACTAATCTATGACCTCATACATGGGTTTTATGATTAGAAAATAATGCCGTAAAACACAATACTTAAATACTATAAGTCAGTAGAGCTAAGCGTAAGCTGTACATAGGATGGCACTTACAAAAAAAAGGTTTAGATGCTTAACATACCAGACACCAAACGTTACCCAACTTTTGACCAAGAAAAAGAAGAAAATGACAGAAAAGATAGAAATACCATTAAGTAAAAATAAATTATTTTTAGGAATTGGAGGTTCAATTATTTTGGTTGTTTTAGGTATTTGGTTAGTGATAAATGCAGATGAATTTCAAGAACACTCAATGCAATTATTAAGAAATCCTATGGTAATTAAAGCTGCTGGAACTTTAGCAATTCTTTTCTTTGGAGCGACAGGGATTTATGGATGTAGAAAACTATTAGACAAAAAAGTTGGATTAATAATTGACTCAAACGGAATAACGGACAACTCGAACGCATCGAGTGTTGGACTCATTGAATGGAACGATATTTCTGAAATTAAAACACAGCAAGTTATGTCTACAAAATTCCTTCTGATTAATGTCATTGATTCTGAAAAACATATTGGGAAAGCAAAAAGCGGATTGAAGGCAAGACTCATGCGGACAAATATGAAAATGTACGGAACACCACTTTCGATAACATCGAATACGTTAAAATATGATTTTGAAAAACTTGAACAATTAATACAAGCTGAATTTAATAGGAATAAAAATCTTGGGTAACTCCGTTTATAATTTCATGTTAGTTCTAATCTGCGTACGCAAATCTTCGCGGATTTCTATTCGGTTTTTATTTGTTAATTTAGTAACATATCGAACACCTATTACAACAAACATACCTTTAGCAACAAGCATAAAATGAAACTAATTGAGAGAATAGAAAACACTATCGAATATGGTATTTCATTTGACCAACAATTAGAAAACCTATCTCAATTTGACCATATAACAGAAGACGAAATATTGGAATTAACTGTTCATATTAAATCCTATAAAGTTGGTATTTTAATAGAATATTTAGGATTTGAAAAGTTGAATAATTATTTACCGAGTTTTCTTGAGTTTTTGCAAGATGCTAATTGGCCTGCATCTGGTGGAGTATCTAAAATGCTCGTAAAAGCAAGAGAAATAATTATACCTGAAATTAAAAGAGTATTTAATGAATTCACAAATGATGAAACATGGCATTATTGGATTCTAGTACTAATAATAAAAAACTGGAATAAGGAATTAGTAAATAAGCTTAAGCCAGAATTAATTAAATTAATTATTAAGGCAGATAAAGAAGGTGCTTCAATTCAAGCTTTAAGTATACTGAAAGAAAAGGAGCTGATATCCGAAATAGAAATTAAAGAATATTATCAATATCTTCTAAAAAAGTTTGAAGGAGATAAGTTTTGGATAGAAGACTTAAAAGATGAAATAAAAGCTCGTTCCTAACAGTCTGTTTAATTTATCGCACAGGTTATTTGTGCTCGGAAAATCTTACGAATTCCCCTAAGTTTTGGTTTCCTTTCGCTAATTTAGTTGCAACAAGCATATCTAAGCACATACCAAACGTTAGCAACAATTAGGAGATTTAAAATATAAATACTGAAATGGTCAAAAATAATTATAGATACAGTCTAGCTTTATTTCTTATTTTTTTAATGTCGTGCAACATAAACAATAAAGATAAAATAATACCAGAAAAAGAAGTTTTAAAATCAATCATTGGTACTGATACTAACAGTTTACCTCAAAATCTAGAAACTTTCCCAATTGAACGCACTGATATTTGGGATTCAATTAAAAAAACTGGATATAAATTCACAAACAATTCCTTATTCTCAGAGTATTCTTGTGGAGGCGAGACACCTTATTATGATTTAGGAAATTTAAATAAGAATAAGATTTCGATAATTTCAAATAGTGGTTGTTATGATTCTGAATGGGTAGATCTTTTAGTTTATAACGAACATAAAATAATTTCTACCTTATTAATTGAGCAAGAATATTATGAAATAGATGTTGAGGGTGGCATGAATATCGATTTAGCAAATGGAACGAAAACAACTTTCAAGCTCTTTTCTAATCATGAGATAGCACTTACTTCTATTAAAATTAAAGATAGCGTGATGTCTAGTCCAAAAACAGAAAATTTTAAAATCACTCCTTCTGGAAATATAATTAAACTTTAGAGTATCTAATTTTTACCAAACAAAATCTAGAATTAATATTTACTTACACTTAAATATAGAACATTATAAGAGTCATTCGCCGTTAATTTAAAAAAATGAGAATATCTATCATTATTATAATTGCATTTCTGTACAATCTACCTTCCTATTCTCAAAATAAGGAACCCTTTAAATCTGGAAGAATGTATAAGCTTTATGGACAAATAACTGATAAAACGACTAAAGACACCCTAAGTATTGTAAATCTGGAATTTATGGATAAAGATTACAAAAGAATTAAAGCAACAGTGTCTGATTTTGACGGAATGTACTTCATATCTTTTTGCTCTAATCTATTAAAAAATGATACTCTTTTAATAGAAGTTTCTAAAGCTTATTATAAAGAACAAAAAATTATTTATAAGATTAATACTGATACAATTATTAATATCAGTATGACTCCCCATAAAAACAAAATCTATACAAAAAAAGAACTTTTAAAATTTGAAAGAGGTATTGGATATTATGGCTGTGGAGTTCTTTATGATGATGATGATATATATGATGAAATGGAATACGAAATAAATGAGGCCACTTATAGACATTATTGCAGTGGAGTGAAAAAGAAATATAGAAGTATAATTGATGGGAATGAAGATATTTCTGAGTGGATTCTAATTGAAGAATAAAACTACTGGCAACAAAGAACTGAGGTAAAAAAAGCTCCTTTCATTATTAAATTTACAGACTAATCGTAAAGGCGTATATTTCTGTTCCCCTCTATTTTAGCCTATCTTTCTTAACTTTAAATATAACCTTAAGCTTGGTTCTAAGAACCCATAGATTAAACTTAGCTTTCGTTTTAATAGAAGAACAAATTATGAAATAAGGCAAAAAGAGAAAGAGATTTAGACTACTAGGTTTCGTGTATATTTCCAATTTAAAATGATGAAAAGCAGCATAAAAAATAATAAAGAATGAAAAAAATAGAAAACAATGTATCTTTTAAAAGGCAAGGTGTTTTTAAAAGAAAAATAATTCTTTTGACAACGGCACTTATTTTTAACTTGCTTTTTTTAAGCATGAGTAGTAACGCTCAAACCTATGAAGGAAATATACAACTTAAAAGTCAAAATGAAATAGATAAAGCGCTTAGTAAAGGAGGGGTTTTATATAATATTACTGCGATTAACGGGTATTTATATTTAGGAGACAGATCAAATGCTACTGATATAACAACCATAGCATCCTTTTCAAAAATTAAAACAATAACAGAGGGATTATATATTTATAGCAATTTAGAACTAAAGTCATTAACAGGCCTAGAATCTCTTGTTTATTTGCCTACCCTAGATATTTCATCAAATATAAGTTTAGAAAACTTAGAAGGTTTAAATAATTTAAAAAAAGTAGAGGGAGAATTTAGAATTGCTCACAACACTGCACTTCTTTCTCTAGAAGGCTTAACTAATTTGCATACTATAGGAACCTTAGAGGTGTATTTTAATACTAATCTAAAAAGTTGCAAAGGCTTAGAAAAATTAAAAACCTTGCTTTCTTATTTAAGTTTTGATAGTAATCCTAACCTGACCAGTATTGCAGCGTTGCAGCTTACAACCATAGGAAGTTCTTTATCCATTAAGCAAAATGAGAAATTAGAAAATTTAAAAGGATTAGAAGGCATCACCACTATAGGTAAAATAGTAGTGAGTGGAAATACGTGCCTTACATCCCTAAAAGGCTTGGATAATTTAAAATTAATTTCTAGCGGAATTATGATAAGAAGTAATGAAAAATTAACCTCTTTATCTGGTTTGGATAATGTAAAAAAAATAGGAGGTTATCTAGATGTTACAGAACATGACCAACTAGTGTCCTTTGAGGGCTTAAATAAACTAAATGAAATAAACGGAGAATTGTACATTGGAAGAAACGAGGCACTTAAGAGCCTAAATGGACTTGAAAATTTAAAAAGCGTAGGTGAATTAAAGATTTTGAGCAATACAGGCTTAGAGGACTTTTGTGCTCTTAAGAATATTTTTGAAGGAGTGGTAATAGAAGAAGAATCAAAAAATAACTTTCAAATTAAATCTAATGGTTATAATCCTAGTCTTCCTGATTTAAAAACAGATAACTGTAAAAAAATATAGAAGAATAACCTAAACAGCAGCATCAAATACGAGCAAGAAAAATACAGTCAACCTGCTAGTCGTCATAAAAAGAAGTCCTTATTCTAAAAACATTTTTATTGGATTTAGTTCATTTTTAAAATGATTTTTATCTAAGCAATTTAGTAGCCTTTTGTTTGCGATGCCCTGCATAAGCTTAGTAATGGTTACTTCTTAAACAATTTAGATTCTTTTGTTGGTTTAACTGCGTAGTATCGACAAACCAATAAGTTCGGTCCTGTTTAAAATCTAAAACAACATAGAAAATAAACTCGGACAAGAATTAGCTGCTAGAATTGAATTTCCTATAGCAGACCCGAAAAGTTATGCTGTGTTTGCGCACTGTTTTACGTGTGATAAAAACCTTACAGCAATTAGAAATATCATTCGAAGATTAAACAAAAGTGGTATTGTTGTATTAAGTTTTGATTTTACCGGATTAGGAGAAAGTGAGGGTGATTTTGAGAACACCAACTTCTCTTCTAATGTAAACGATTTAATTGCGGCAGCCGATTTTTTAAAGAATAATTATTCGCCCCCAGATATTTTAATCGGACACTCTTTAGGAGGTGCTGCCGTTATATTTGCTGGCAACATATCTCAAGTATAAAAGCAGTTTCGACCATAGGAGCCCCATCAAACCCAAAACATGTAGCTCATTTACTTGCTTCAGGAATTGATGAAATTAATGAAAAAGGAGAAGCTGTTGTAGCAATTGGAGGCAGAGCATTTAAAATACAAAAACAGTTTCTAAATGATATTAACGAGCAAAACATGGAAGAGACTTTAAAAAAGTTAAAATTACCCTTATTAGTTTTTCACTCCCCACAAGATAAAACCGTTGGTATAGAAAATGCTGCTCAAATCTATAAGGCTGCATGGCACCCTAAAAGCTTTATTTCTTTAGATGGTGCGTCTCATATGTTATCTAATAAAAATGATTCTATTTATGTTGGAAAAATGATAGCAAATTGGGTAGATCGGTATATTAATTAAGCCTTTCTCTAAGCTATCTTTAAATTCTACAGAAGCAAATTTTACTCATTTAAAAAATAAGTAAACCAATTTTACAAGGGGCTACCTATCTTTTTAAAATGGCTTTGCTTTTAGTCTGTTTAGTATAGTTTTTAATCCGGACGCCAAAGCTTGCCACAAAAACGAAATAAGATCCGGTTTACTGCTACGCTATTTATAGCTCCTACCCTATTCAAGATAATCTTACAATTACGCATCAATACACGCTTTAAATACCGCTAATTAACGTAAATTACCGGTTTATTTAAAGTCGGTAATTATGAAAGAGAACAAAATGTTTACTTATATTAAAGAGGTATTAGAAAACATGCCATCAGGTTGGTTAAATATAACCACACACCGATTAGATCTTTATGATGAAAAATTGGCAAAAACACAATTTTTAGACCAGTTTGAAACCTTATATACGGACAATAATACGAGTGCTGCTGCATTAAATAAGTTACCCACTGCCTACGACTATATAAGATTAGGGCACCCATTATCCTGTTTATTAGAATGGGGAATTGCTCAATTAAATAATTTAAGGGCTGAAAATGTTATTAGTTTTTCTTCAAAGACCCTTCCTATATTGGCAATTCTGAGAACAAATTTATTAGACTCTAAACATACCCAAATCGTATATACCCAAGAATTACCAGCGTGTTTTGACGCTGATGTAATAAAACGTGTTTATGGGTATACTTTTGAATTGAAAAAAGTTAAAAATAGTGACGAAATTTCTAAGTTTGATGGGAGTACAATTTTCCTTTCAGATCAAGATAAAATTGGTCCTATTGATACCAATCCTAACATCGACTTTTTTATTAGTCTCTACGGAAATTTAGGAAGTGTTTTAGTGGTAAATGGTGCACAAAACGAATCTTATGTTTCTGCTATTCAGCATGTACGTAGAAGAGAAACCATTGCGATGACACCCGCTAATTCTCTTACGGCCTTAAATGCTGTAATAGCACAGTCTGCTATAGCATATAAAAGCCCTGTTGAAGCTAATAAAATAAACGTCTTACAAGCTATCCATAAAATCACAGGAGCAGCTACAAAGCCTTTGGTGGCTTCTAGCGGTCTTTCTATTCAGTATGCTATCTTGATGGGATTAATTGATAATGCCTTAGAAAACCATAAAGGAAAAGCTATAAAAATTATTGTTCCTCCTAATTGTTATGGAGGTACAAATGACCAAGCTAGACGAGTTGCCGCTTGCCTAGATAATGTAGAAATAGTAGATTTATTGGTAGATGGTGATAATGATATGGTGCAAAGTATAGATACGGTATTAAGTACCATTGCTCATCAAGATGCGGTACCTTATATTATAGCAGAAATCCCTACTAACCCTAGGGTTGAAGTTCCCGATCTTATTAAGCTAAAAGAGGTTTTAAGTAAAAAACGTAAAACGGCAATTGGTGGCACAGCTATAGATCCCGTTTTTATTTTGGATCAGACATTTTGCCCTAACGTACTTTTCTTAGGTGAAGATAAAATATTAGCTTCTGTTAGAACCATCTCTTATGTGAGCGGGTCAAAATTCCCAAGTGGCGGACAATGTACAGCGGGCTATTGCGTGACAAATAAAAAAACAGAGGCTTTGCTTGAAAAAATAGAAACACATCTAATGCTGTGCGATAATGAGGCTACACCGCTTCAATATGAAATATTAGCCAAACAATTACCTTCTATGAATCAGCGAATTCACGATGCCTACAAAAACACCCGTGAATTTGTAAATTTTATCCACACGGAATTACCCGATGCTAAAATTAATTTTGTTTCCGAAGAATTAGCAAATCAAGGATTTACGCCTTCTGTTTTTTCATTAGACCTACCTACAAAAGGTACTACAGATAAGGAAAAAGAAGCCTATAAAAGAGCGCTGAATTTGAAGTTAATAAATTTAATGATCACTGAAATTCCTGATGAAAGTAAATTCTGCGTAAGTTACGGACAGTTAAAAGGCTGTTATTGGACGGTACCTGCAACTTCTACACAAGGAACCACTAAAGAAGGCGATAAAGATTATATTGTGCGCGCATCACTTTCTCCAAATTTAGATGTACAACGTCACAAGGACGTTTTTTTGAAATTTGTTGAGAATATATAATATTGATAATGACTTTATTATTATTAAAAATAGGCACCCTAATTGAGCGAAAATTTTAGAACCATAAGTACATAAAGCATACATTGGATCGTATATTTCAAGCAGTTTATAATATTTTAAAATGGATTTCTAAAATCTCTGGTCTTACGTACCATGAAGTCAACATAATTATATATTATATTATAATTCCAGGCTTCTTTGTTTTTTTAATAAGCAGAATACTTAAATCAAAATCATTAATTTTTGGCTTTATAGTCTTTGTTTTATTTGCTATTTTTATAATCCCAGATTTTGAGAAATTCGCTACTGCCCTATTTGAACATTCTGTTCTATTTTTAAATTGGTTTGAATATTTCGGATTAAATTACGTGCAAGCTTCCGTTGTTATTTGTGTACTAATTCCTATTTTGATTATAGTACTGCTAACTTATTTGAATAAAAAACCAACGAACTAAAAATCTACACAAACAATGATTAAAATTAATCATTGTTACGTATCTCATTTGCTAAATAAGTAGCATCCTTAGATACTCCGCCTAAAGTTGCAGATCCACGGGTATACATCCAAGGCAAGCCTATAAAATATAAGCCTGTTATATTACTAACGCCCCTGTAATTTTTTGGATAACTATTGGCATCCAGCTCCAAACCTTCTATCCATTTAAAATTTGGACGGTACCCTGTTGCCCAAATAATATTTTTAATAGTAGAAATTTTCTTGGTTTCAAAAAACATTTCCTCGTGTAATGCATCTTTAGTCCTACCTACCGCTATTACGTTTTTTCTAGAAAGAATTTCCTTAACATCGGTACCAATTACTGGTTGGGTAGAAGAATTAATCTTCTTCCCTATCCAACTATATTTGGTATAACTTAAAAACCCAATTAATGTAAACCACCACCATATTGTTTTACCTAAAAATTGCTGAGGAATAGATTTTACATTGGTATTCCCAGAAAAATATACGGTTCTAGAACCATCTTTAGATATTTCATTTAGGATTTGATATCCAGAATCTCCACCACCAACTACTAAGGCATCCCCCTCTTGTAATTGGTGTATTCCTTTGTAATAATTACTATGCATTTGAAGTACGCTGCTTGATAGCTTTGTATGGCAAGGTGGTGTATATGGAATATGAAAAGGTCCTGTAGCCACAATTACATGATCTGCTTCAAGCATTCCATCTTTATAGGCAATACTAAATCCTTTTTCTGTTTTACGAACAGCAGTAACTAAGGTATTTAATTGTAAAGGAATTTTAAATGTCTTTACATATTGTTTAAAATAGGAAGCTACTTCAAATTTCGTTGGATAATGTCCTTTTGGAGCCTCAAACTTTAAGCCTGGTAAATGGTTGTATTCAGTAGATGTAAATAGCTTTAATGAATCCCATCTATTTAACCATGAAGCACCAATTTCCTTTTCCCCATCAATTACTAAAAAATTTTTATTCATTTTTTGTAAATGATATCCCATAGCTAAGCCTGCTTGAGCTGCTCCGATCACTACATAATCCAACTTTTTATTACTCATTCTAATACACTACAAAATTAGTCGCAAAAGTAACCATCATTAAATGGAATGTAAGTCCATTTTAAAAATTAAAAAGAGATACCTCTAATTACCTGTTCAGCATATAGTCTTTTAAAGTGGTAATCAGGAGTCTAAAAATAGCAGCATTCTTTCTACGGATGCATACTGCTGGTTTAAATGAGTTATAAGGATTTAAATTCCCAAAATTTATTCTTTGGCAAAGGAGCTACAAAAGTTTTACTTTCATTAGATCCTGAAACTTGATAGGTTAACTTCCAAGAATGAAGACAAACAGAAAGAGGATAATATTCTTGGTCTGAACCATATTTTTCATCTCCAATAATGGGAAGTCCTATATGTGCTAATTGGGCTCTTATTTGATGAAATCTCCCCGTTTTAGGTTGTACTTCTAAAAGATAGCCAAAGTTGTTTTTTGCAATAACCTCATAACTAAGGCTACAATCTAAAGACTCTTTTGATTTAGTTTGAATAATGTCTGCTCTTTTATCTTTATTATTTTTTACAAGAAAATTGACTAAATCACCTTTAGTATTTGCTGGTTTATTTTTAACGATGGCCAAATATGTTTTTTGAACTTGCCGACTACTAAAAAGTTCATTAAATGCCACGAGAACGCTTTTCTTCTTAGCAAAAATTAAGACGCCACTGGTAACTCTATCTAATCTATGAATAACGCCAATATAGGGTTTACGTTTTTTTTGTAAAAGGTGTTTAAATAGCTGGTCTTCTATGGTATTATCCTCATAAGGGTTTTTTTCACTTATATATCCGGCCGTCTTATTTACAACGATATAATCATTGTTTTCTTCTACTACTTCTAGATTTGGCATTAGCACGTTACTTTTTACAGGGTATTATATTTTTATTTTGCTAGACGATTTATGACTTGCACATTATTACAGCCCATTAATGGGTTAAAACCCATAACTCTACTTCTTCTAACGTACGCCAATGTTGGTCTCTCTTTGTTTTATCTGAGGCTACCTTCACAGATTTTTTGTGACATTTCTCTAATTTAAACCTACCCCCATTAGCCAATTCCATTGCTATAGGATGTTCTTTTGTAGCATTTGTTATCTGTCCTAAATTAGAAAATAAGACCACCAATTTACCTTCTGGCAAGAGGTGTTTTTTTGCTGCTGCAAAAAATTCTGGAAATAGATCTTTAGTATAATAAATAGCTTCATCAATACGATCTAAATCATGTGCTTGTGGCAGCCAAGGCGGATTGAAAACAATTAGTTCTGTTTGCTTTTCAAATTTACCAAACAGCGAACCATGATCTAAAGCTATTTTTCTAGATAATTTTGTATCTCCCATAAACTCAGTTAAACCAATAATTGAATTAGGGTTTGTATCTGTACCAAAAACCTTCTGAAAACCGTATTTTACCATTTGCAAAGAAAGTATACCACTACCAATACCGATATCTGTTGCAGATTTTTTAGGACCCTCGTATCGTTTTAACCATTGGTCAAAAAGTATTAAATGATCAAAACGTGTTGGAAAATAAACTCCGTAATAGGGATGCATTTTATTTCTTAACACAGGAACTGCAATTCCGTTTTCATACCATTGCCAAGCACTATTTAATCCTTGTACTTGAGGGAAAGGCAATAAAAAATCGCTTATTTCTGGATACAACTTTTCTAACCAACCAATAGAAGGTGCCTTTTTAACGATTAACTTATTAGCAACAATTTCTATTAAAATAAGATTGGATAATTTTTGATAAGCGGCACGAAATTTACGTTGTTCTTGAAAAGAATCATTAGGAAACTTTTTTTGAAGATAGTATTTCAATTCTTTGAGAAGTACTAATCCATTACTATAAAAAGCTGTTATGAGCACAGGTTTACCAGCTTCTAATGCTTTAATAGTAAGATTAACGTCTGAGCCACGATTGAACATTTCTAATTGTTTATCTAAAATAATAGGTTGTGGCTTGCTAAGCTTTATATCTGTACTCATCTTTATGGTTTTAGTTTTGTAATGACTCTTTTTAAAATTTATATTCTTTTATGCGTGAGGGATTGCAGTGTAAATCCCACAGCCCGCTCCCGATAGAACGGGAGCAGGGCGAGGAATTGTAACGAAAAGCCCGACCTTGCTTCTGAACCTTCTTCAGGAGCAAGGACACGCCCAGGCCTAAGTAAGGATACTTTACGGAGTTTGCTTTAGGTTCTTATAGAAAACAAGGGTTTGTATCCTACTTATTGAACTTAAAAAATGCGCCGCATATGATGCTCCTTTGGCTATACTTATGGTGCTTTTAAGCAAACCATGCTTTTTAATGATTTGAAACGAATTGCAGACTAATGACCTTAGCAATGCGTAGGGTTAAAAAGTATTAGATAGTTACCTACTACCAACCAGTCATTAAGCTGGTTATTTAGGTTTCACAGATCAGCAAAAGGGCCTATAAAATAAGCCTCGGCAATTTGCTAAAGTGAAACTAAAGGATAAATAATACGCTGTAAAGATACTTTTTTAAACCCTATTTTAGGAAGAATATAAAAGGAATAATCAATTGACGTCGGGTACTAAAGCGTTCTTCTTTTAATGATTTGAGTACAATTTGTTTCACCTTCGTTGCATTGATGCGAGCTTGGTAGCGTATGGCATTAGATGAGACTAAAAATAACATTAATGTCTTTATTTTATTTGGCGTACTATACTTAAAAAACATCACTCATAAAACCACATATGCATTAGATAGATTATTTTTACTGTAGAATGCTTTTCTATGAAAAACACCATATCGCAACGAGTAGCAGATTTTTTAAAAAACTACCCTCCATTTAATGGATTAAAAAGTGATGATTTACAGCTACTTTCGGAACAGATTACCATTATATACCAAGAAAAAGATAGTATAATTTTCACGGAGAAAGAGGTAGGTCATGACCACTTTTACGTTATACATAAAGGTGCTGTATCTCTAATTAGAAAAACAACCAATACCATCGTAGATATCTGTGACGAGGGTGATATTTTTGGCTTACGCCCTTTAATGGCCAACGAAAACTATGAACTGGAAGCTAAGGCACATGAAGAAAGTATTCTTTATGCTATTCCTATTGCCCTTTTTAAACCACTGGCTTTAAACAATACAGCGGTAGGTAATTTTTTAATAGAGAGTTTTGCTTCGAACACGAGAAACCCATACTCAAAAAATTATCGTGGTAAACTATACAGTGACAATTCTGACCCAGAAAAAAGCACTCCTAACTTGCCGCTTATAGATTTACAACCGGTACAATATTCTAAAAAAATAATTTCTTGCGGTCCGCGAACCACCGTAAAAAGAGCTGCTGAAATAATGACTGCTAAACAAGTTGGAGCCATTATTATCGTAAAAGATGCGTTGCCCATTGGGATTATTACAGACAAAGATTTACGCAATAAAATAGTCACTGGTGATTATCCTATTACTACTGCGGTTAGTAAAATTATGACGAGTCCAGTAATTACATACCCAAAAAACCTGACCATTACTCAGGCACAAATGGCTATGATGAAAAGTAACATAAGTCATTTATGCCTTACCAAAGACGGAACGGTAGCGACTAAGTTAGTCGGAATACTCTCTAAACACGATGTAATGGTTGCTTTGGGTAACAACCCTGCCGTTTTAATGAAAGCTATAAAACGTGCTAAGAAAGTAAAACACCTTAAGCCTATACGAAAAAACATCATGGATTTATTACGAGGTTACCTCGCTGAAAACATCCCGATGACCTTGGTTTCTAAAATTATATCGGAATTAAATGATGCTTGCTTAAAACAAGTGATTAAAATTTCATTGGATAAAATGGAAAATAAACCACCTGTGAAATTTGCATGGTTAGCGCTTGGTAGTCAAGGGCGGAGTGAACAAATGTTGCATACCGATCAAGACAATGCTTTAATTTTTGAAGATGTTTCTGATGATATGCTTCCTAAAACAAACGCCTATTTTTTAGACTTTTCTAAATTAGTTACCAAGGGGTTAAATGAAATTGGTTATGAATACTGCCCGGCGGAGATGATGGCTTCAAATCCGCAATGGTGTTTAAGCTTTAGTGAGTGGAAAAAAACAACATCGCATTGGATTATTAATCCAGGTATTGATGAAGTATTACTTTCTTCCATATTTTTTGATTACAATCTAATTTATGGAGAACCAAGTTTAGTTACAGGGCTTTCTGAACATATCTTTTATACGGTAAAAAAATACCCTATATTTTTTGTGCATTTAGCGAAAGGCGCGCTTCAAAACCCTTCTCCTACAGGATTTTTTAGACAATTTTTAGTAGAACAAGATGGGGCACATAAAGATTCTTTTGATGTAAAAAGTAGAGCCTTAAGGCCCTTGACTGATGCCGCTCGGGTACTTATTCTATCGCACTCCATTAAAGCGATTAACAACACTGCAGAGCGCTTTGAAAAACTTGCGGAACTAGAACCCAACAATAAAGAAATCTACCTTGCATGTTCCTACGCTTCTAAAGCATTATTAAAATTTAGAACAAAACAAGGCATTACAAATAATGATTCTGGACGTTATATAGCTTTAAACAATCTAAGTAAAGAAGAGAAGATAAAGCTTAAGCGTACTTTTAAAACAATAAAAGAAATTCAAGAACTGGTAACCCTAAGGTTTCAATTAAAAAATATGTAATGTTTAACTTTTTAAAAAAAAACAAAGCCAGTCTTCCTCAATTTTGGAACGACTATGCGTTAAAATTTAAAGAAAAACCTACGGAAAAACTAGTTGACACCGTATATACTGTTTTAGATACTGAAACTACGGGTTTTGATTATTCTAACGATAGAATCTTATGCATTGGTGCTGTAAAATTAGTACAGCAACAAATTGCGATAAGAGATGGTTTTGAAGTATTTGTTACACAGCAAGTGTATGGTAAAGATGCCGCCCCAATCCACGGAATACTCAAAAACAGTACAGTTCCTAGGGTAACTGAACTAGAGGCTTTAGAACAATTTATTACCTATGTAGGGAACAGTGTAATTATTGCACACCATGCAATTTTTGATTTAAATATGATTAACAATGCCTTACTAAGAAATGGATTACCCGAATTAAAAAACACCTATTTGGATACTTCTCATCTCTATAAAAAGACAATTATTAGATCTAATTTAATTACAAGAAAAGAAAATTACACATTAGATGAATTAGCTGATAAATTTAGCATTTCAAAAAAAGATAGGCATACTGCTATGGGTGATGCTTATATTACAGCTATACTCTTTTTAAAGATTATTAGTAAGCTAAAAGAATCCAAAAAAGAAGTAACCCTCAGTTTTTTACGCGATTGATTATAGATATATAACGTACAAGCCTATTTTTATATGAAAAGAAGGAAAATTGTTAGTTATAAATACAGATAACCAACAATTTTCCGTTTAAATGTAATTTTTTAAGTCAAAACGCATTATTTTAAGAATATTTTATTAATTTCAGCAATCAAACCTCCGAGAGCATGAAAAGAATTCAAAAAATTAAGAGCTTTATTTTCCTTATGGCATTTATAGGATCAGCTACCTTTTATGGTACAACTCAAGAAAGTCCTAAATCTTCGGCCATTAAAAATACAGAGTACAAAAAAACTAGCCAAAAAACACCTCTTAAAAAAGCTAATTTGGTTACTGCTCATGTTATTATTAAGTAATTTTTGTACTTAGCTTTTATTTAAATACGCTAAAACATTAGTTTCTATTCTTGTTTGAATATCTGAAATGTTAGCTTTTTGGAATGATTCTCCTACGATATTCTCATATAGTTCAATATACCTATCTGATACCGTTGTAATATAATCATCAGACATTTCTGGTACTTTCTGACCTTCTAAACCCTGAAAGTCATTAGAAATTAGCCATTGACGTACAAACTCTTTAGAAAGTTGTTTTTGCATCGCCCCATTTTTTTGCCTTTCGGTATACCCTTCCGTGTAAAAATAGCGTGAAGAATCTGGAGTATGTATTTCATCAATTAATACAATTTTACCGTCTTTAGTTTTCCCAAACTCATATTTGGTATCAACTAAAATTAAACCTCTCTCTGCTGCAATTTCTGTTCCTCGTTGAAAAAGATCTTTGGTATATTTTTCTAGGATGCTATAATCTTCTTCAGAAACAATTCCTCTTTTTAAAATATCTTCTCTAGAAATATCTTCATCATGATCGCCCATTTCTGCTTTAGTCGCTGGCGTTATAATAGGTTCAGGAAATTTATCATTCTCTATTAACCCTTCTGGCAAAGCTACTCCACAAAGCATTCTTTTACCTGCTTTATATTCACGAGCTGCATGCCCAGACATGTATCCACGAATTACCATTTCTACTTTAAAAGGCTCACAAGCATGCCCAATAGCTACGTTAGGGTCTGGTGTTGCTAGCAACCAATTGGGAACAATATCTGACGTATCTGCCATCATTTTCGTTGCAATCTGATTTAGTATCTGACCTTTATAAGGTATACCCTTTGGCATAACAACATCAAAAGCAGAAAGCCTATCTGTAGCAATCATTACCATAATGTCATTTGCTAAAGTGTACACTTCTCTTACTTTTCCTTTATAAATACTAAGCTGTCCTGGAAAATTAAAATTTGTATCTGTAATTGTATTGTTCATGCTCTTAAGGAATGCGTTGACTATTATTATATATTAAATTGAAAGCTAGTTTTGGTGCTCTAAACCTTTATAAGCTTCTATTACTTTTTTCACTAATTTATGACGGATAACATCTTTATCATCTAATTGGATAATTGAAATTCCTTCTACATTTTGTAAAACTAACAAAGCTTCTTTTAATCCTGAAACGGTTCTTCTAGGTAAATCTATTTGCCCGGGATCTCCCGTAATTAAAAACTGTGCATTTTTACCCATTCTTGTTAAGAACATTTTCATCTGGGCATGCGTTGTATTTTGGCCTTCATCTAAAATTACAAAAGCATGATCTAATGTTCTACCGCGCATAAATGCCAATGGTGCAATTTGTATGGTACCATTTTCTATATAAAAAGCCAGTTTTTCTGGCGTAATCATATCGCGTAACGCATCGTATAAGGGCTGCATATACGGATCTAATTTCTCTTTTAAATCTCCTGGCAAGAACCCAAGGTTTTCACCTGCCTCTACTGCTGGTCTCGTTAGAATAATGCGTTTGACTCTTTTCTCTTTTAAGGCTTTTACAGCAAGTGCTACCGCGGTATATGTTTTACCCGTACCCGCGGGGCCAATTGCGAAAACCATGTCATTTTTGCGTACGGCATCAACCAATTTACGCTGATTAACGGTTTGTGCTTTTATCAAACGACCGCTAACACCATGAATGATGACTTCTCCACTACTTTCAGAAGCCGACAGATCATCTTCTGCAGTACTCATAAGCAAACGTTCAATACTATTCTCGTCTAACTTATTATACTTCACATAATGTTCCGTAAGTGATTTAAAACGCTGATCAAACTCTTCCAGAAGTTCGTCATCGCCATAGACTCTAATCTTACTTCCTCGTGCTACAATTTTTAGCTTTGGAAAGTACTTTTTTATCAAGTCTATATTTTCATTTTGCTGTCCAAAAAAATCTCTAGGACTAATTTCTGTGAGTTCAATTACAAGTTCTTTCAAAGAATATGGGATTTAATTACTTACCTATTAAATATTAATTTTAGTTGCCTTAAAATTTGTGTAATTTTGTTAAACAAACTTAAGTAAAAATCAGTTTCATAAAGTAAAAAAATATCAACAGTCTTACATGGCAATAATTACATTAACTACTGATTTTGGATATAAGGACCATTTTGTTGGCGTTATTAAAGGTGCTATTTATTCGGAATTAGCCGACGCTAAAATTGTTGACATCTCTAATGAGATAAGTCCGTTTAACATTCCAGAATGTGCTTATATTTTAAAAAATTCTTATAAGAGTTTCCCTAAAGGCACCATACACATTGTAGGGGTAGACTCTGAGCCAACCCCTGAAAACCAGCACATTGCAATCCTTGTAGATGGTCATTATTTTATTACCGCAAACAATGGTGTTATTGGTTTAATTACTTCTGAGATTACTCCTGAAAAGGTCGTTGAAATTAATATTCCCAATCCAGAACATGGATCATTTCCTGTGTTAGATGTATTTGTTAAAGTTGCTTGTCATATTGCGCGCGGTGGCACTTTAGAAGTTGTTGGTAAATTGTTTAATAAACTAAAAGATATTCGAGAATTTGCCCCTAGAATTACAGAAAATGGCAATGGTATTGTTGGGAGCGTAATTTATATTGATAATTTTGGGAATGTCATTACGAATATAGAAAGGCATACTTTTGAAGCCTATAGAAAAGGGAGAGATTTTATTTTAAATGCTCGAAATAAAAAAATTACTAAAATCTATAATAAGTATAGTGATATTATAAATTTTGATTTAGAAAAAGATAGACGAAACGGCCCAGGAGACC
The DNA here is from genome assembly GCF_000186265.1 of Cellulophaga algicola DSM 14237. Lineage (NCBI taxonomy): Bacteria > Pseudomonadati > Bacteroidota > Flavobacteriia > Flavobacteriales > Flavobacteriaceae > Paracellulophaga > Paracellulophaga algicola. The sequence goes on along the minus strand of NC_014934.1, from coordinate 3,724,138 downwards.
TGTTAGCCCTTTTTAATTCATCTAACTATATAGAATTAGCCATCTATAAGAGTGATTTAAATACTGTAGGAGGAGCCTCTACCCTACTCGGTTTAGATTATAGAGATACCATCACCATAGATTTTAAGTAAAATAGAGTAGGTTTTAGGCTACTTATAAACATTGTTAAAAACGAGTATTCTAAATTTGTAAAAATTATACACTTACTTTTAAAAGGTTTTCCTTGATTAACAGTAGGTTTAGACGTTAATAATAGACAATAATTATACTATATTTGTAGCAATTGATAGGGCAATAACTGTTGATAAGTTTGTTTCATTAAAAACAACAATTAAAATATCTTTGTTTTTCTTGCGACGGTCTAAGTAACCAAAGAATTTTAATATTCTAATTACTAATTCATCGACAGATTTTAAGAGAAAATAAAACACATAAGGAATGAAATTTATAGTATCTAGCACGTATTTACTTAAACAATTACAAGTTTTAGGTGGCGTAATTAACAACAGCAACACACTACCAATTCTAGATAATTTTCTATTTGATTTAAAACAAAACCAATTAATTGTTTCTGCTTCTGATTTAGAAACTACGATGAGTTCTGTTTTAAATGTAGATTCTGATAATGAAGGTTTAATTGCAGTTCCTGCAAAACTATTATTAGATATATTAAAAACCTTTCCGGAGCAACCCTTAACATTTGTTGTTGAAGACAACAATACAGTTGAAATAAGCTCTAATCATGGTAAGTACGCTTTAGCCTATGCAGATGGTGCTGAGTTTCCTAAAGCGGTAGAATTAGCAAACCCTAGCTCTACAACTATTATTGGAGACATATTAGCAACAGCTATCAACAAAACAATATTTGCTGCAGGTAATGATGATTTAAGACCCGTAATGAGTGGTATCTTTTTTCAGTTTTCTCCAGAGAGTTTAACCTTTGTAGCTACTGATGCACATAAATTGGTAAAATACCAAAGAACAGATATTTCTGCTTCGCAAGTTGCAGAGTTTATTATGCCGAAAAAACCTTTAAATCTTTTAAAAGGTATTTTAGGAGGTAGTGAATCTGACGTAACTATTGAGTACAATGAAAGTAATGCAAAATTTAGTTTTGAAAACACAGAACTTATCTGTCGCTTAATAGATGGTAAGTATCCAAACTATGAAGCGGTAATCCCTAAAGAGAATCCAAATGTATTATCTATTTCTAGAAATCAGTTGTTGAGCTCTGTTCGTAGAGTTTCTATATTTTCTAATAAAACAACGCACCAAATACGTTTAAAAATTGCTGGTGCAGAACTTAATATTTCTGCTGAAGATATTGATTACAGCAATAAAGCAGAAGAGCGCTTAACATGCTCATACCAAGGCGATGATATGCAAATTGGTTTTAACTCAAGATTTTTGGTTGAAATGCTAGCGAACTTAACCTCTGATGATGTTTCATTAGAAATGAGTTTACCAAATAGAGCTGGTATTTTAACTCCTGTGGATGGTTTAGATGAAGGAGAATTGGTTACAATGCTTGTTATGCCTGTAATGCTTAATAATTAATACCAACCAGATTTTTATAGAAAAACCCCAATTACTTACGTGATTGGGGTTTTTTATTTTTAATAAAGTATTTGATTATAAAAATTTGATACTCATAGGATAATACGGTTGTTGATCATTACTAACTCGTATGGCATTTACTATAGGAAATACAAAAGTTAAAATCCCTAATATTAAAAAACCTAATACCCCTAAGCCGAATAAAAGCACCATAGGAATACAAATAATAAAATAGATAAACATACTAATTCTAAAATTCATAATTGCCTTTCCATTCTCTTCCATATTCAATACCGAATCTTTTTGGGTTAACCATATTACTAATGGAACTATAAACCCTCCAAAACCTGTTACAACATCTAATAATTGACTTAAATGGGTAATGACTAATAACTGTTTGTTTTCTTTTTGCATGATATTTTGATTTTTGATTGATGTACTAATAAGACGCATGAGAAAACAAATTGTTACAAGAAAAAAAATTATTGTTTACGTTCTAACTTTCTTAATTTTTCTGATTCCTTTAAAATTTTGATGTTTTCTTTCGAAATTTTATCATTTAACTTGCCTATATCTACAGGAGAAAGTTTGCCTTTACGCTGACCTTCTGCAAGTTTCATATCGTATTTAGCGATTTTGTCTTCACTTTTTTGAATATCTTGTATTTTATCTGCTATTTGATCTTTTAATTTTTCGGCCTTTTTAGCTTCCTTTTCAACTTTCTTTTGTTCTTTCTCTGCTTGTTTCTGCTCTTTCGCTATTTTCTTCTGCTCTTTTTCTTTTGCCTTTTGTTCTTTTTCAGCCGCTTTCTGCTCTTTTTCTTTTGCCTTTTGTTCTTTTTCAGCCGCTTTCTGCTCTGCTTTTGCTGCGGCAGCTTCTACTTTAGCTTGTTCTATTTGCTTTAAATCCTCTTGTTCTTTTATCATATCTTTTACGACTATGATAGAATCTTTAACTTGTTCTGTTTCTTGTGCATAAGATTTTCCTAAAGAAAATAATGCAATCATTGCTACTACTGCTAATTTATTCATATATAATTTAATTGTTAATGGACAACGAATGTACAAAATAGAATGAATCACCATCATAAAATATTTTTATTTTGTACGTTGTAAAATCCCCTCTATTGCGGGTCTAAAAAGGTATATATCAAAAAAAATGCCGCTTTTATAAAACGGCATTTTTTCCTGCAATTATTTTAAAATACATAGATCAACACATTATAGATTATATAACCACAAACCACTCACAAACAACAATTTATACATACACAGACATAAGCCTTTATTCCTGAATTACAGTTGCAAAAAAGTATTTTGAAAATTTCTTAAACCAAACTTTAAAACCTAAGCTTACTATTTTATACATTCCTTTAACGAATAGATGACTAAGCAATATTTTTGACCTTTTACAGCCTAGCATTCCTCTAATAAATGACTGCTAAATCTAGATATTATACTATGGTAGTAGATTACCAGATTCTATTTTATATTTTTGCATCATGATACAACAAGATACTATAGTAGCACTAGCAACACCATCTGGTGCGGGAGCCATTGCTATAATTCGCCTTTCTGGTAATGATGCTATTACTATTGCTTCAAACCATTTTGTATCTAGGAAAGGTAAAAAACTATCCAACCAAAAGACACACACCATTTTATTAGGACATATTGTAGATGGAGACCGTATTTTAGACGAAGTTTTAGCCTCTATATTTAAAGGACCTAATTCTTATACTGGAGAAAATATAGTAGAAATTTCATGCCATGGCTCCACCTATATTCAGCAAGAAATTATCCAATTATTTTTAAGAAATGGATGCAGAACTGCAGACGCCGGAGAGTTTACCTTACGTGCCTTTTTAAATGGAAAGATAGATTTAAGTCAGGCTGAAGCCGTAGCAGATGTTATTGCTTCGGACAATGCTGCGAGTCATCAAATTGCCATTCAGCAAATGCGTGGCGGGTTTAGCAATGAAATAAAAGAATTGCGAGCAGAGCTAATGAACTTTGCTTCCTTAATAGAATTAGAGTTAGATTTTTCAGAGGAAGATGTGGAGTTTGCGAATAGAGCGCAGTTTCAAGACCTTATCAATAGAATTACGTTGGTCTTAAAACGTCTTATAGATTCTTTTGCTGTAGGGAATGTAATAAAAAACGGAATTCCGGTAGCTATTGTAGGCGAACCTAATGTTGGAAAATCTACCTTATTAAACTCGCTATTAAACGAAGATAGAGCTATTGTATCTGATATTGCGGGTACTACCCGTGATACTATTGAGGATGAACTATCTATTGATGGTATCGGATTTCGGTTTATTGATACGGCAGGAATTCGTGAAACGCAAGATATTGTTGAAGGTATTGGGATAAAGAAAACATTCGAAAAAATAAAACAAGCAGAAGTTGTCCTTTATTTAATTGATGGTGCACTTATAAAAGAGAAAAAACAGATAGACGCTTTAAAAATAGAAATTGAAAAGATAAAAAATCAGTTTCCACAGAAATCTATTCTTTTGTTGGTCAATAAGGCAGATAAAATAGCTACTGAAACCACCACGCTTATTTCTTCTGAAATGGCATCATTATCTGCACAGCTGAAAACTATTTTTATCGCAGCGAAAACGGGTGAAGGCGTAGAAGATTTAAAAGAAGAATTATTAGGACTGATAAACACAGGAGCCCTTAGAAACAACGAAACTATTGTAACCAATTCTAGACATTACAATTCACTTTTAAAAGCCTTTGAAGAGATTCAAAAAGTACAATATGGAATGGATTCTGGTTTTTCTGGAGATTTATTGGCTATAGATATTCGTCAAGCATTATTTCATTTTAGTGAAATTACTGGTGAAATATCAAGTGATGATTTGCTAGGAAATATATTTGCTAATTTTTGTATTGGAAAGTAAAGCAATAAAATTTGGTATGGTAAAGGCACATCGTTTACAAAGTTAAAGGCACATGGTTTACACTTTTTTAAGGGTTAATTTGAGATAAAAATCAAATTATCATGCCTTGGAAAGTAAGCACAACAATGGAGCAAAAAATCGAATTTATTTGTGAATGACGTACAGGAAAGTATACTATAACAGAATTATTTAAAAGTTTTGAAATCTCTCGACCAATGGCTTATAAGTTGATAAGTCGGTTTGAAAATCGAGGTTATGAAGGGCTAAAAGAGCAGTCAAGAGCACCTGGCAAACACCCCAATGCAACCAATGAGAATATCGTTGATAGTATTGTAAAATTAAAGAAGAAATATAAACTCTGGGGAGCTAAAAAAAGTAGAGCGATATTGTTTAAAGAACTTTTAAGTCAAGAAGTCCCATCTGTGGTTATGTTCATAATATTCTTAAAAGAAACGGTTTTCTATGTCCTCAAAAAAGGATGAGAAGAGTCAAGCCAGTCTTCCCCATATTTGACCCTTAATCATGTAATGAAGTTTGGAGTGCAGACTATAAGGGAAAGTTCTTAATGGGTAATAAAATATATTGTCATCCATTAACAATTGCAGACTCTAAAAGTCGATTTTTATTCTCTGCTAAAGGTCACTATAAAGAAAACTTAAAGTCTGCTAAGGCAGAGTTTAAAAGGGTTTTTAGAATATATGGAATTCCTAAACAAATACACACATATAATGGTAGTCCTTTTGGTTCTGTAAGGGCAATACAACGTTTTACACAACTCTCCTACTGGTTTATTGAACTAGGTATTAGTCCTGTGTTTTCTGAACCTGCTAGTCCACAAAATAACGGAAGACATGAACGCATGCATCGTGATTTAAAAGCTGCTTGTGCCAAGCCTTCTGTATATTATTTAAAAGCCCAACAAAGACGTTTAAATCACTTTGTAAAACAATATAATACCATAAGACCACATGAAGCATTAGATATGAAAACATCAGCTGATATACATGACTTCTCTACGAGACCCTTCCCCGAAAGAATACCCAACTTTGAGTATGACACGAAGTTAAAATACTCAAAGTAACAGAAAGTGGAGCTGTAAGATGGAAATCTTATTTTTGCGTATATGTATCCGCTGCTTTAAAAGGTAAACACGTTGCAATTGAAGAACTTGGCAATGGAATTTGGAACGTATTTTATAGAAAGGTATTTTTAGGTTACTTTGATGAAAAACATCTTAGAAATAAACAACAAGCAACAAAGTTAGAAACTAATTTAGTGCAAAGTCTAAGCTTTAACTTGTGTTAACCATGTCTCTTAACGAACGGAATCATTTATTTCTAACTCTAATTATATAAAACGGAGAACTCTTACAAAGTTTAAATATACTTATTTACTCTAAAAATCTTAAAACTAAACAAAATCAAACTTTTGAAAAGAATTTAATTTAAGACTTCAATGGTAATCCATTATAAAATTTTTCAGAAAACTATTCTAGCATTTTAAATAAAAAGACCAATCTTAATTAATTTTATATAAAGGCTATACACTAGAGATCATTTTTTTAAGAATTGTTTTCGCAATGACGCCATCTGTATTGTAAAATGTATATCGTAGACGCCTGTACTTTATACCTAGTATAGGTTCTTGAATAACTGTGGAATTACACTATGTAAGAAAAATTCCTTAATTTTGGAAATTATCCACTTAAATGGAATATATCCATAAGGAAATTAATCATTCATTTTAATCGTAAAGGAATGCATCTAAAAGAAGAACTTAATCAGGGACAACTAAGAGCAGTAACCTATGATGGCAAACATCTACTGGTGCTTGCAGGAGCAGGTACCGGAAAAACACGTACCATTATTGCACGTGCTGCACACCTCATTGCATCTGGCGTTGATCCTTCAAAAATACAAATTCTAACCTTTACTAAAAAGGCCGCTAATGAAATAGTAGAGCGTGTAAAAGCTAGCTTACCACAATCTAATAGTCAGGCTATTAGCGGTGCTACATTTCATTCTTGGTGTAATCAATTAATACTAAAATACCCTAATTTATTTGGTGCTGCCGCCTTTACAGTCATTGATCCTGACGATCAGTTAGGTATTATGAAAATGATCTCTGGTACGCATGCGGATACCTACGCGAAATTGCGGATTAAACCGCAGCAACTGCTAGATATCTATTCTTATGCTAGAAATACGAAAAAGAACTTAACGGCATCTATACGTATTCTTCTTTTTAAAAGTAAGGTAGATAAAGACACAGATTATGAGATTGCTGCGATGAAACCCCATGTTGAAGTCCTCTTGCGCGCCTATCAACAAAAGAAAATGGAACAACGCTATTTAGATTATGATGATCTCTTATTGGTAGTAGCTACGCAGTTAAAAACAAATGCTGATGCTCGGGAACTATTAGCTCAAAATTTGGAATATCTGCTTGTTGATGAAATGCAAGATACAAATCCGCTACAGTGGGAATTATTATCGCCATTCGTTGAAATCTGTAAACTATTCTGTGTTGGAGATGACGCCCAATCTATCTATTCTTTTAGAGGAGCTGATTTTAAAAATGTGCATCAATTTAAAGACCGTGTACCGCAATCCGAAGTGTACAAATTAGAAAAAAACTACCGGTCTACGCAAGAAATTTTAGATCTCTCTAATTGGTTATTAGACCATGCTACTATTGATTACAACAAACGCTTGGAAGCGGTTCGTGGTCCTGGGGAAAAACCTATTATTTTGAATGTGAGTGATGAATGGCAAGAAGCGAATTGGATTGCGGATGAAATCTTGAAAAACTATACAGACGAAGATCGTAATTTTGCAGACCACTTGATATTATCGCGGTCACAGTATTACACCAAATCACTACAAGCTGTTTTTATAAGAAGAAAAATACCGTATGTGACTTACGGGGGTCGCAAATTTTTACAAGCTGCCCATATAAAAGATTTAGTATCCTTACTAAGGATTGTAAATAACCCCTATGATGAAATAGCATGGGTTCGGTTTCTGACTTTCTGGGAAGGCATCGGTGAAGTTAGGGCTTCACGAATTATGGCGGCAATTATTGCAGACGAAGGAAAAACAGCCATTGCCACCTTACTAGCTGCGAATATTTCGGGTACGGATGGTCAAATAATATCAGAATTGTACCGGGCCGTTACCCAAGAAAAAGGCAAAGTGGGGAAAATGGTAGAAATCTCCTATGAAGCTATGGCACTAGGCTTAGCTTTTAAATATAGAAAAGATTGGACCGAAAAACGGAAGGCTGATTTTCCTGTTCTTAAATTATTAGCCGAAAGCTACGCTAGTTTAGGGGAATTTATAGGAGAAGGCCTTTTAGATAATGCGGAAAAAATGAATGGCGCTAATGTGCTAACGGAATCTAAATTAAGTACGGACGAGCAAAAAGATCATGTGATTATCTCTACCATTCACTCCGCAAAAGGTTTAGAGGCAGATGTGTGTATTGTGCTTAATGTATCCCCAAAATCATTCCCGTCTGCGTATTCTCTTGATGATATTGATGCTATAGAAGAAGATCGTCGGGTGTTGTACGTAGCGCTTACGCGTGCAAAAAACAGACTTATTATTACCAGAAACACCGCATCTATTTCGGCAGTTCATGCAAGATCTACCCCTACCCAAGATGGAAAAAATACCGATGATGCGGAAACGTATTTTCTAACAGGCCTACCGGAAGCACTGGTGGCACAGGAGACTGTTGGGCATCAATTCCATCAGGTGAAAGATGCGCCGAAGCCTAATACCATTGATTTATCCTCCGGGATGGATTTTAATTAATGTCCTAGCTTATGACAAATACGAATTATGCGGTTGTTTCTATGATTAATTATGGCCGCAAGCCCTTATATTTTAGAACGGTAGGTATCGTGATCCATAAATGTATTGATGGCGATTGGACGTGTGTACTTGCCACTCACATTAACCCAGAAGAGCGTATCCCCTTATACATCCAAGAAGCAACAGGGCTAACAGATGTAGCCTTGTTAAATGCTCCAAGCTTTTCAGAAGTTGCCGATACCATTCTCAGGGAACTTCAGGGGTGCATTTTAGTAGGGCACAATATATCCTTTTTACACTATCATTTAAAAACGCAGTTTCGCCATATCGGGTATGCTTTTGATATGCCGCAACTATGTACCGTAAGACTTTCTAAGAAATTGATTCCGAATATGGCATCCTATGAATTACCTTATCTAACTAGTGTGTTAGGAATCCCTTTTGATGTAGCAGATTCTTTAGAGGAGTCTAATGATGCTACGAGCGCACTCTTTCAAAGATTGCTAGCTTTAGATGAAAACGAAGAAATAATAACAGCACTACTTCAACCTAAACCAAAATTAAATTACCGGATTCCCAAGCATATCGCCGAGGCACAATTGGATCGATTGCCTAAGGTGCCAGGAATTTACAAATTTCAAAATGAGGATAAAAAAGTTATCTATGTAGGGAAAGCTAAAGACATAAAAAAGAGAGTTTTAAGTCACTTTACGGCCACAACAGAAAAAGAACTGCTGTTATGTACTGCTACTTATTTTATTGACTTTGAGCCTATGGGGAGTGAGTTAGTAGCCTTGTTGCGAGAAGCAGATTTAATAACAAAGCTAGACCCCTATTACAACTATATTCAAAAGAAAAAACACATCACCTATTTGATTGTTCCCATCCGAAATAAGAAGGGCATTCTACAATTAAAAGTAGAGCGAAGACCGTTTCAACATACCCCCACAGAAATTTTCTTGAAACGATCTTTAGCTATTGAGCGACTTGCCCAGCTTACAGAAAAATTTGAGTTGTGTCCTAGCTTTACAGGGGTACACAATTTAAAAACAAAATGCAGCACTATTAGTTCTAGTAGTTGTAAAGGTATCTGTAGGGAAGAAGAAGCTATTGAAGCATACAATGACCGCGTAACACAGGCACTGGATCATTTGAATAACGAGAATGAAAATTTCGTAATTCTTGAAAAAGGCAGGAATACACAGGAACGAAGTTTTGTTTTGGTACTACACGGTGTTTACCAAGGTTTTGGTTTTATAGACAAAAATGAATTGGTGGAAGGAACTTCTGATTTACTGCATTTGATGGATGCTAAAGAGCACTCTTTCCATTCTGCTAAAACTATTTCCGCATATCGAAAACGTAATCCGTATAAAATTAAATTTCTAGAAACAAAAAACTACACGCACTAGATTTAAATGGTAATCATCAAATGCATTAAATATTTTATGAATTATAGTATTAAAAAGGAGCGAATAATTGGAACTTTAGGCTTAGATAGGTACCGTTATTAATAAAAGCACTCCTTATGATTGTTAGACACCATACCGATGGATGGAAAATTATTTCGCATTATACACACGGCTTATTGGCTGGTAAATTTGCGTATCAATTAAACCAAGAATTGCGGCACACTCATTGGGTAGAGACCTTAGCTGCAATAACCGATCATGACGATTATATGGTAGATTTTGATGCCACCAATTATTTGACCAACGTAGGAACACCTAGAGATTTTATGATGGAGGGTGGCTATGAGAAAGATGCTATTGCCCATGCAAAAAAATTGTATAAGGAGTCTAAACAAAAATCGGGTTGGATTGTTTTGCTAATTGCTAGGCATCTACAATTTCTGTACGGAAACGATACAAACAAAGAAATGAAACACTTCTTGGCGGAAATTTATGAAAAAAGCAAAGTACAGCGAAAACTATATGGAATCAATAAAAAAATTGAAGATGATTTGTATTATATTCTCCTTTTTTGTGATCGGTTATCACTCATAATTTGTGGAGAAGAGGTTCCTAAAACGGGGCGAAAGCTGGAGATAAACACCTCAATAGAAGACAAAACATATCATATAAATAGGAATGAAGATGGCACATTTTTAGTGACTCCGTGGATTTTTGAAGCTGATTGCTTTGAAGTCGATTTTGAATACAAAATAGTAAATCAAGTAAATTTTGAATCCAACAAGGAACTAGAAGACGTATTGGAATTGACCGCCGTACATCTACAGAAAGTAACTTTCAGAAATTCAAAATAATGAGCACGTATAGCTGGCTACGCTATATGGTTAGGAATCATAATCACACTTAAAATAAGACCTAAAAAAGCCCCAAATTTAGGGGCTTTTTTTTTCGTTTTTAATAAAAATTAAATGACATCTTCTAAAGATTTGATCTTTTCTAAATCTTCTCTGATCCATGTTATTTGTTGTCTAAGAAGCGTAGCGACCGCTACAGGCAAATGAACCTCTGACAAAACTTCATTGTATTCTTCTATGGCAGCTTTGTCTCCCCTAATGGCTTCTTCAAGCATGGCTTCATCATCGTCACTAGAGAATGCAGCTTTTACATCCATCCAAGTTCGGTGCAAGGCTCCAGTTACACTGCCATCTATATCCTCTCTTAAATTAAGAGCAGGTGCCGCAGCTTTTAAACTGATAAGGAAATTTTTTCTTTCTAATACTTTATTACTAAAATAGCTTTGGAGACCAATTCCCTTTGCATTTTCGGCTGCTTTTTCATAGCCCATTATAGCATCTTCATTTTTTTGAAGTATGGAATTAATTTTAGTTTCAATCTCTTTTATATCTGAATTCATAATTTTTAGTTTAAATGGTACTGTTTAGCGTACCGTTATTGATAACCTAAAGATACCCGCTGTGGGAAGAATAAATTATTTCAATCAAAAGTGATATTAACTTAAAAGAGTTGCATAGGCAGTAGCGCTTGTAGAGGCGCTTATGGCAAGTATTTCGGTAGCGTCTATTTCTTTAAACTTTCAAAAGTAGGAATATCAGAAGCTCTAGGATCGGTTTTAAATGCTAGTTTCTTGGTCCAAATGGCAGCTATACTACAGTGTCCAAATTCTTCGGTTACTTTTCCATAGCATGCATACACGCCCATGCCGTGAATAGGATATTTATCTACTACATTGGTAAAATGTACCACATCAAAATAATCGCCTTCTTGATCTACAAAAGTACTCAAACGCATATTCTTGTTGTTCTTCGTCGTATTAAAACGGGTATTTACGAGAATGCCATAAAGCAGAAGTTCTTTATTATGGTGATGCTGCATGTCTTGAGCTTTAGCGTCGCTTAAAATTTCTTCTGATATCAAATCAAAATAACTATACAACGGAAACCCCAAGAGTTCTATTTGATCATAGGCTTCTTCTACCCAACTATGTGCTAATTTAGGAAGCTCAAACTGTTTGTGTTTTGGTTTGAATAATGACGGATTCCCAGAGCGTTTCTTGAGGGCATTAATTTTAAAGATGCCTTGCCAATGCAGTTCGTTCTTTTCTAGCCCTGTAAATTTAAAAGCTCCTATTCTAATAAGAATCGCCAACTGCTCTATGCTAATGATTACACGGTCTATAAAATCATCTAAAGATTTGAAAGCACCGTACAATTGCCGTTCGGTTAAGAAACGTTGCACCACCAAATTTTCTAGATTTTTGAGATAGCCAAAGCCTAAATAAATAGCAACTCCCTTAATGGTATTGTGATGATCACTTAGATTAATACAAGGCGCATGTATCTGTGCGCCCCACATCCGAGCTTCATGAATGTAATGTTCTGTGCTGTAGAAACCACCACCATTATTTAGTACCGCCACCATAAATTCTAAAGGATAGTAGCATTTTAAATACATGCTTTGGTAACTCTCAACAGCATAGGAAGCAGAATGCCCTTTAGCAAAGGCGTAGCCTGCAAAACTGGCAATTTGGTCCCATACTTCTGTAGTTAAAGCATCCGGATAGCCTTTTGCCTTACAATTACTCCTAAACTTCTCTTCTACGCGGGTAAATTCTGCTCTAGATCTAAACTTACCACTCATACCTCTACGCAAGACGTCTGCTTCTCCTAAATCTAAACCCGCAAACTGATTGGCGACTTTTAATACGTCTTCTTGATAGACCATAATACCATAGGTTTCTGGCATAATTTGCGCTAAAATAGCATTGGCCTCTTTTCTGCGCTCTGGCTCACGATGTCTGCGGATGTATTCATTCTTCATTCCAGAACTAGATACTCCTGGGCGAATAACAGAACTTGCGGCCACCAAGCCTAAATAATCATTGACTTTTAGCTTACACATTAAACCACGCATGGCAGGAGACTCTACATAATAGGCGCCAATGGCTTTTCCTCTGCTTAATAAGTTATTGATATTCGCATCGTTTTTAAATGTTTCTATTTGGGTGATATCTATCTCAGGAACCTCTGGCCTATTCACTTTGATGATTTCTATAGCCTCTTTAATTTTCGCCAATCCACGTTGTCCTAGAATATCAAACTTAAAAATACCCGCATCTTCTGCAATAATCATATCAAACTGCACCGTTGCAAATCCTTTAGGCGGTAAATCTGTAGCGGAATAATAATGAATAGGCTGGTCTAGTATTAGAATTCCGGCAGAATGCACACTTAAATAATTGGGAAAATCTTTAATGAGTGCGCTGTACTTTAAAACTAGTTTCCCCATATCATCTAAATTATTTTCAGAAAAATGACCCTTACAAAGCTTGTCTATTTCTTCTTTTGGGAGGCCGAATACTTTTCCTAATTCCCGAACTACGGCTCTATATTTAAAAGTATTATAGGTGGCTAATAATGCGGTGTTTTTAAAACGACGAAAGATATAGGCGGTGACATCTTCCCGATCTTTCCAACTAAAATCGATATCAAAATCTGGTGGAGAAACTCGATAGGGATTGATGAAGCGTTCAAAATACAAATCTAATTCAATAGGGTCTACATCTGTAATTCCAATAATATAGGCAACTATACTATTGGCACCACTACCCCGCCCCACATGTAAATAGCCTTTAGAATTGGCGTACTTAACAATATCATGATTGATTAGAAAGTAAGACACAAAATCCATTTTTTTAATGGTCTCCAACTCCACCGCCAGGCGCTTACTCACGGCATCGGTACGGGTAGGATATCGTTTGGGCAAACCGTCCTCACAGAGTTGTTGTAAGTAGTTAAAATCTTCTTCTTTTGAGGTTCCAAATACCTGTTGGTTTTGAGAAACCCTACTTGCTCCAAATCCAAAACCCACATTACACTGCGCCATTAAAGTCTTGGTATTTGTTACCAATTGTGGAAAGTCTTGAAAGGCTTCTAAAAGTTTCTCTTTTGATAGCATTTGCTCAGACAAACGCCCCTCTTCTGTCTGCTGTAGTTTGCTTAATAAGGTGTTGTTTGCAATGGCACGTAGCAAGCGGTGTGCATTAAAATCGCGCTTATTACGGAACGTAACTGGTTGTTGGATGACTAATTTATCAGTATAGGATTTGTATTTTGAAAAAGGTAATCGCCTTAAATTTTCTACAGAAATACCGATGTATTCATGCGCTTCAAAATTGATTTTCTCTAACTGTAACACATTTTCAAAAGGATAAATAATATATGCATGCTCAAATACTGGTGCTATGGGCGGTAATTTGATGTTCTTATGGGAGTGGAAAGAAAGAAACGCATTGAGTTCTCTGAAGCCTTCGTTATTTTTAGCAATACCCACATAAAGTTGCTCTGCGCCATTTCTAAAATCGATTCCAATAATAGGTTTAATACCATATTCCTTAGATTTTCTAACGAAATTCATACAGGCAGAGGTATTATTGATATCTGTTAAAGCTAGCGTAGCTATATGATTTGCCTGCCCCATCTTCAAAAGTTCTATTTCTGAAAAGGTGCCAAATCGTAAAGAGTAGTATGAATGACAATTGAGGTACATATTATTGTTTTCGGTGTGCTAATACAATAGGAGGTTCTCCGCTAAATGGATTGTGAAACCTACCAATAGTTTTTGCGCCCATAGAAGTAGCGCGCATAATACTTTTCTCTCCATATTTTTTTCGGATATGATCCATCGCATGGTATAAACTGAGCATCTCTTCAGTATCATCAAAAAGATTAATCTGATAGTTTCCTGTGACAATATCACTAAACTTTACGCCTACCAAACGGATTAATAAGCGACGCTCATACAGGCGCTCAAACAGTTCAATTATTTTAGGTATTAAAATATGATCTGCACTGGTATAGGGTATTTTAATTTGTTTGGAATAGGTCTGAAAATCGGAATACCGTATTCGTACCGCAATACAGGCCGTTAACTTATCTGCCCTTCGCAATTGATACGCCAAATTCTCTGCCATTGCAGTAATGGTAGTCCGTAATTGCACCATATTGGTGGTGTCTTTTGTAAAGGTGCGCTCCGTTGAAATAGATTTACGCTCGTGGAACGGAATTAGTGGAGGCCTATCAATACCATTGGCACGTCTCCAAATAGTTTGTCCATGTTTCCCCAAGGCACTGACCATCATTTCTAAAGGCATTTCTTGAACAATATGTACTTTGGTAATGCCTAAGTTGCGAAGTGTCTGATAGGTCTTTGTACCTACCGATGGTATTTTCTGAATGGACAAAGGTGCTAGAAATTGTTTTTCTAGGCCTGTATCTACCCGCATTTGATTGTTGGGTTTAGCTTCCCCCGTAGCAACTTTGGAAACTATTTTATTAGAAGACAATCCAAATGAAATAGGCAATCCAGTTTCTTTGATGATCGTATTTCGTAGCTCTGTTGCAAATTTATAGGTGCCGAAAAATTTATCCATTCCAGTTAAATCTGCATAGAACTCATCAATACTTGCTTTTTCAAAAACAGGCACTCGTTCTTTTATAATCTCTGTTACTAATTGGGAGTGTTTGGTGTAGGTACTAGAATCTCCTTTAATAACCGTTGCTTCAGGGCACAACTGCCTCGCCAATTTCATTGACATTCCTGAATGTACACCAAATTTCCTAGTTTCATAACTACAGGCAGCCACTACACCTCTATCTCCAATACCTCCAACCAGCAAAGGTCGCTTGAGTAATTTGGAGTCGATTAAGCGCTCACAAGACACAAAAAACGTGTCTAAATCTAAATGTAGTATGGATTCTGTTTTCATTAGGATAAATTCCATTATTATGGAATATTTCCAAAATTAATTATTTTTTACTTGCTAAGAAGAAGTTTAACACTATTGTTATTAACAAGGCTATTTGTAGTGCATTTAAAAGAAGAGTACATGCAGCATAATAACTAGTGGACTTACAACAACCAAACAAGAGTACTTTAGGCGTACCAGAAACAGGTACATTATTTAACGGATTTATTAATTTAGAGACCTCATAAATAAGCAACTAGGGTTCCATACTTAAAAAAAAGTACTCTATTTAAAGTATGGTATTCAAAAAAATAAAAGAATTTATAATTGAAAACAGAACCACATCAGGTTCATTTCAATTTGCAGCTATTTTGGTAGGTTTTCTAATCTACTTAATTGTTGCTGTCCTACAACCATAAACCTTCTACGTAGCCTTATTATTCTAATAAACACTTAACTTAGCGTATAACACTTATCTTTTTTACCAAAACAAAAACTTAGCTTTTTCAACATATTATATAAAAGATATAAAGAACATGTGTTTATTATATAATTGTTACCTGCAATTACTAAAAAATGTTCGAGTTTGAACACAAAATTGAATTTCAAGATTCCGATACAATAGAATTGTTTGGTCAAGACCATTTTGGTGATAAAAGTACTTTTGGGAATTTTCATCAGACTAGATTAAAGGTTGTTTGTGATAAATTATGTATGACAGGATTTCCAATAAAAATATCCGATTTACAATTTGACAAACATCAAGTTATCAAAGACAAAAATGAATTTGATGTTTGGCTTAAAAAGAATCAGCCTTTTGAATGTAAATGTTCAGATAAAAATAACACCAAAGAGAAAATATTCCATTTTAAAGAAAATAAAAGAATCTTAAAAGTATTAAAATTGAACATTGAAAAAGTAATGTATTTCAAAACACTAAAATTGATGCAGACGGAAGGTTTCCATACGATTATAAATATGGAAGAAATGCCGGCCAAATTCAAGAGTATATTAAAAATGTACCTTTTAGTAGAAATAATATCTCTGAAGATATTTTAACTAGGCTTGAGACGCAAATTCCAAACGTATATCAATTAATTCAAGGATTTAATAGCAGTAATGAAAAGGTTAATTTTTTAGATGATAAGGACAAAATATAGGTGTTTTTACAGTAGTAGTTATCTTCATCTGTACTGTTTTGCCCCCATAAATCAAAAGAAATTTCAAGTAAAAAAAATATTTCTAAAAACAGGTTTTAATGCTTATCAAATAGTAATGATACCCAAGCAAATATTCTAAGTAAAATTAAAACATCATACCTTAGCAAAAAGACTAAACGTAATTACGAGAAAGCTCATCAAACTATATTTTAAAAAAGCCATTGACTAAATGAGTTTATCAGTCTATCAATAGCCTTATAACAGCTTAATTATCTAAATTGGGAATCGGGAGTTCATTAATACTATATAAGTACGTGGCTTCTTTTTGTTTATAATCCGCAATAGCATTCACAATAGCAGCATCTGCTTCTTCTTTTGTTTGCCTTGCATTCAATAGATCTGTCAAGTTGCTTAAACCACTGTCATAATTATCTCTTTGAGATTTTAAGTTTTGGATAGCGTATGCTACTTTATCTTTTGAATACTGAATGTGCTTATTTGCCGTTTGTAAGTCATACCAGTTTTTCATAATATATTTAGTCAATTGATCTTTAACCTCATCTCTACTATTCTCTGCTATTTGTACATCTATCTCTCGCTGTTTGATTTGTTTTTTCTCTTTTCCCCAAAAAGCAGATATAGGAATAGATAGCGTCCCAAATGCAATGGGTTGTATTGCGGTATTAAAGTCATTCGTAAATGTCCCGAGTTTTGTAGCATTTATTCCTATGGCTATTTGTGGTAATAAATCTGCTTTTTCATTTTTTACTTGCAAATTTGCAGCACTAACCTGTTTTTCTGATAATTGATAAAATTTATTATTGGGTAAATCAATAGTCGGACTTGCATACACCAAATCTGCAGGGATGACATTTTCATTAAATCCTTTTTCGGCTACGAGCGTAGTATCAAACGGAATGCCCACATATAAAGACAAGTCTAACAAAGCTATTTTTCTAAAATTAGACAGTTCCAATTCATTCACGAGAACACCGCTTTTTTCTACTTTTACTTGTAATAATTGACTCTTAGAAATTAATCCTTCATACAATAAATCTTCCTGTTGTTTTAAGAGTTCATTCAAATACGTTTTCCCTGCCTTTACTACTTTTAGCTGTTCTTGTATTTTAAGAAGCTGCCAAAACTTTAGCTCTGTATTTAATACTACGGAGTCTATAGCGGTTTTACTACTTATTCTCTGACTGTCTAACTGCAAATCTGCCAGCTTGTTCCCTAACTTTATTTTTCCGCCTGTATATATTGGCTGTGTGGCAGTTGCACCTAAACTATATAAATTATCAATCCCATTAGGTAAATAAGTAGGTATTGCTGGTACTAAATATTCAAAACCATATAAAGCAAATCCGTTAGCACTCACTTCTGGAAAATAAGTATCAAAAGCCTCTTTTTTCACCAATTCTGCTCGCTCAACACGTAGCGAATCATTCTTTATAGTACGACTATACTGTAAGGCAGATTTTTTTAAAGCTTCCAAATTCAATGGCTTTTCTTGAGCGTAACTGGAACTATACCCAAACAAAAATAAAATTACAAGCATTACTAGTATTGTGGCTGACTTATGTTTATTCATAATCTCAAATATTATATTCAAATAATTTTATCTTCTTATTCTTTTATTTCTTTTTGCACTTCATCTGCTCTAAAGAACAACCAATAAAGTATTGGAAGAACAAACAGCGTTAATACCATAGAGACTAAAAGTCCGAATGCAATAACAGTACCTAAAGGCCCCCATAAACTAGATCTACTAATAATCATCGGCGTTACACCTACAGCCGCAGCTGCCGAGGTTAAAAATATAGGTCTCATTCTGCGTTGTGCAGAAAGTATTGCTGCTTGTTTTATTGTTTTTCCATGGTGGTTATACAACTCATCAGCATAGTCAATAAGGATAATACCGTTCCGCACAACAATACCACATAGTGCTAATATTCCTAAAAATGATGTGAATCCGAATGGATATTGCATTAACAACAACCCAATTGCAGCACCTAGTATACTTAGTGGCATGGTAATAAAACTTAAAAAAGCATGTTTATAAGATTTAAAGTGCCAAATAAGAATTAAAATAATTAGTACCACACTAACCATTAGAGAAATCCCCATAGGAAGTAAGTTTTCCTCTGACAATTCTTGTTCACCACCATAGGCAACTTTAATAGTACTAGGTATATGTAGCGTCTCTATTTTAGGCATAATTTTACTTAGAACTACATTTGCAACAGCACCTTTTTCAATATCTACTCTAACGGTTAAACAACGCATACCATTTTGTCTTACAATTTGCTGTTGTTCCCATTCTGGTTTAATCGTAGCAACTTGAGTCAGCGGTATTGTTTTACCCGTTCTTGGTACAATTACAGAAAGTTGCTGTAAATCTGAAATGGTTGTAGCGGTATTATTTTCAGATTTTACTTTAATATTTACCGCATAATTACCCTCGTAAATTTGGGCTGCCTGTAAGCCTTCCATATGCATTGCAATAGTATTAGCAATATCATCCTTAGTTATTCCGGCTTGTGTTGCTTGATCTTCTTTAATAGCAATACCGACCTTACTATACATTTCTCCATAATCTGTTCTAGACCAAATTGTTTGTGGGGTTTCTCTTGATAGGTTGATGATAGAATCTCCATATTTTTTTATTTCCGAAATATTATTCCCGTAAAGTTTAATTTCAATAGCCGCAGGCTTCCCTACCATGTTAAGCTGTTTCATTCTTAAATAGGCATTGGGAAACATTTGAGCATACTTTGTATCATACTCTTTAAGAACGGCTTCTGTATCATCGTTAGATGTTGTGGTAACCAATATTTGGGCATAATTTTTAGCGGGTAAATTTGGGGCATAAACCATGTGAAATCTTGGCGAACTTTCACCAATAAAGCTGGTATAGTTTACAATACGCTCATCTTTAGCTAAAACTTTTTCAAACGCATTAACAATTTTCGCGGTCTCTTCTAAATTACTGCCTTTACTTAAATTGACTTCTACTGCAAATTGATTTCGTTCTACGATAGGGAATAATTCTTCACTTACATTGGAGAAAATCATGACTCCTAACACAATAGATAAAACCCCTGCTAAAACAGTAATTTTATAATGCTCCATCGCCTTTTCAACACTCTTATTAAAAAACGATTGAATGTAATCTAACATAGATTTTTTATGCTCCTCTCCTTCTTTTTTATCAGAATGCAATCCTTTCTTAATAAATACCGTATTCATATGTGGTACAAGTAAAATAGATATTGTTAAGGATAAGAATAGTGCTATAGAAATAGTAAACGGAAACGTACTTAAGAAATCTTTCGCCGTTCCGCTCATAAAAAACATCAGAGGAAAAAATGTTGCCGAAATGGCTAATGTTGCCGTAAATACTGATGGAAATAACTCCGTTGCACTTTCATAAGCCGCTTCCCATCTTGTTTTACCTTCGTCTAATTTTTCTATATAATTATCAATGACTACAATAGGGTCATCTACCACGATACCTAACACTACAATTAATGCGGCTAGTGTAACGGTATTTAGCTCCATTCCAAAAATGTACATGACTGCCAAAGTCGCTGCAATTGTAATAGGGATAGTCGCTGCGGCTAAAGATGCTACGCGAAAGGGCAACAATAACATACTTACCAAAATAACACCTAACAAGGCATAACCAAACTCTTTCATAAAATGACTAATAGAATGGTCTACAGCTTCTGGTTGATCTGCAATAGTTCTAATGCTAATATCGTCTGGTAAATTTTGCTCTAACTGAGCTAAGTGTTCTTTAATCTCTTCCCCAAAATGAACAATATTATTTCCTTTCGTCATCTCTAAGGTAATAATGATTCCTTTGGAGCCATTGGTTTGTACGTAAGCATCTGGATCTTCGTATTCACGTTTTACCTTTGCCACATCACTTATCCTTACAACGCTACCATTCTCATCTGATTTAATAATATGTTGGGCTACAGCTGCTATATTAGTCAAAGATGCATTGATATGTATTGGATAATCAATCCTATCGCCTTCTAAAGTTCCTGCTGGTTTTATACTACCTTCTGTCTTTAGGCTCTGCATAAGCATCGCAGGACTAATCCCAAATTGAGCTAATCTATTTGGATCTGCATATACTGCAATCTGTTCTTTAAGTCCACCTGAATAGCTCACCTTAGCCATACGGTCTATTTGCCTTAGATTATCTATAATTTCTTCTACATGTAATTGTAAATCTTTATAAGGCCTAGTTTTAGACTCTACCGCCAAAATCATTGCAGCTGTATTCCCAAAATCACTATTAACCACAACGCCTTTTACCCCAGAAGGCAAAGATGTTTGTTGAAATATAAAAAGATTGTTTTTTAGTTTATTCCAAAATTGCTGGGTTTCATCTTTACTCACTTTATTAGAAACTTCTAAGTACACATAACTCATTCCGTTTTGAGAATAGGAATACGTTTTTATCTTATCTACTTCATTATAACTAAATAAATATTCCTCCAGCTTTGAGGTAAGTTGTGCTTCTACCTCTTCTGCACTCGCTCCAGGATAAAAACCTACCACAAGACCTGTTCTCATAGTAAAATCAGGAAACTCATTTCTAGACATATTAGTAAGCCCCAATAAGCCAATAATGAAAAATGTAACTGCTAAAGCTATGGGGAATGCTTTATTTTTCATTCCCCAAGCTATAAGTGATTTTTTTTCTTTCATCTTTTAATTGCTTAAAATATTTATAGGGGTATTATTGGTAAGTTTATGATAGCCAGATGTAATCACTTTATCGCCCTTACGTAATCCTTTCGTTATGGCGATACCATCATTATAAAGTTTACCTATTTCAACTATTTTACGTTGTGCAGTATTGTTTTGCTCATCAACAATAAAAACAAAATTGTCTCCTTCATCTGTAATAGAGACCACATCAACAGGAAGTTTTATTAAAATAGTATTGGAGTCTGAATCAGAATTAGCAGTAGCCCCTTCTATAGTTGTGGTACAAGTCATTCCTGGCTTTAATAGATTTGCAGTATTATCGATAGTTATTTTAGCTTCATAAACAGGATTTTGATTCCCGGACTGTACTGCAATTTCTGTTAGTTTCCCAGGAAACGTTTTATTTAATGCTGCTATATACACTAGTGCACTACTCCCCGTTTTATAGGTATTTATTTCTTGATCAGATAATGAAACTATAGCGTGTACTTTTAAAATAGCGATAAGTTCTATTACTGGCATTCCTGGAGAAGCAACAGCTCCCGATTCCGTTAATTTTTTACCAACATACCCATCAAAAGGGGCACTAATGGTTGTTTTATTTAAGTTTTGTTGGGCTGCATTCGCTGCCGCTTGTGCTTGTTTGTAGCTAGATCTAGCTTCAATCATTCGTATTTCTGCAATACTTCCTTTCTCAAACACATTATTTATACGCGTATAATTCTCTTTGGCAAGATTTGCCTGAGCTTTACTCGCTTCATATTGTTCTTTATAGGTGGATGGGTCTATTGAGGCTATTATTGTTCCTTTTTTTACATAATCTCCAAGATCTACACGTAAAGATGTAATAGCACCAGCAACTTGAAAGCTAAGGTTTGTTGTTTTAGATGATTTTATAATTCCTGGATAGCTATTTGTAGTACCCGCACCTACATTCTCTCCACCAATGGTAATCGTTGCTACCCCTACCGGATTTATTTTTTTTGTGCTTACTTCTTCTCCACAAGAGACCATTAAAAACCCTAATAAGATTGATAATAAAAGTTGTTTATTTGACATTTTAGTTACTTTTTAATGACTTTATAATTAATTGGTTGATCCACTTTATTCTTGTTGAAACATCGCCTTTGATGGTCTCATACAAATAAATTTCTTTTTCTATACTGCTCGTTGTTGTTACAATCGCCAAGGCTAGAAAGCTAAAATTTTCTTCCGCTATTGGTGTTATTTCTTTTTTCTCTATAGCCCATTTTAAGCAGTTTTCTATTAGTTTAATCTCTTTCTCTCTAAAATTAATTAAAAGGTGAGAGATGAAATCTACATCTTGTTTTAAATCTGACAATAAATTATTATAAGCCTCCATTCCTGCTTTCAAATGATTTATGCGTTCTTCCGTATAAATTGAAAAGTTTTCTTCAACAGTATTTTTTCTAGTTAATTTTGAACTAAAACTATCAAACATAGCCTGATAGAAATCATTTACAAAAGCCCGAAATACATCATCTTTATTTTTGTAATAATAATATAAGGTACTCCTCCCCTTTCCTGATGCTTTGGCTATATGTTCCATTTTGGCATTTTTATACCCATACTGCTTAAAGACTTCTTTAGATGCTTCTATAATTTGATTTTTCACAAATTCATCTTTGGTCATGTTCGACATATCTGTATAATTTGTTTAATTTTCGACAAAAATAACAATTTTGTCTAATTAAAAATTATCTTATTAAAATTTAACACAATTTTTATTCTTCAAGACTTATCTATTTTTAAGTGTTGTTATTTAGAAAGTTTTAATACTAAATTTCCCTGTTAAACATTGATGTTTTCTTATTTTAGCTTATTGATAATATATCCAGTTTTCTTTTTATGATTTTAAAAATCAAAGGCCTATGGCAATTAAGTTTTGCCATTTCTTTTTTAATGTTATTTTTTGCCTGTTCTAAGCAAGATACAATACACCCAAGCATAGAAAAAAAGTTGTTAGCTATAGAGCAGATAAGCCAAACACAACCAACACAATCCATTATCACCTTAGATAGTTTATTACAAAACAGTAATAATTTAAACACTTTGGAGCGGGCAATGGTATTGTTTAATAAAGGCGAAGTCTTATATCTAAATGATAAATATCAAGAAGCATTTAATACGCATTTAAAATGCAATAAACTATTTATTGAATTAAAGGATAACTACAATGAAAGTAGAAGTTTAATTACCCTAAGCGGAGCGTCTTTGCACATGGGAGATATAGAAACATCTCAAGTTTATGCGCTAAAAGCTTTGAAATTAGGGCTATTGATAAAAGATGAGCGCATAGAAGGAAAAGCCTATAATCAATTATTCAAATTGCATTTTAAGCTAAAAGACTATGACAAGGCTTTATCCTATATAAAAGCAATAGACAGTTTATATTCTAAAGGAACAGATACTTTCTCAATTATCTCAATAAAAGGAAATAAGGCCAGCGTTTATTTAAAATTAAAAGAATACAACAAAGCTTTAGCTAGTTTCTCTGAAGCAATGGCTTTAAGTCAGTCTAAAAAAGACCCAAAAACACTAGTCAGCATTCTCAATAATATAGGGTATACTTATATAGAAGCAGGTATATACCCAAATGCAGAAAAATTTTTAAGAGGGGCTATTACTTTAAATAAAAATATAAAATCGATTAATGCAGCGCCTTATAAAGGTTTAGGGAATCTCTTTTTATTAAAAATTGAAAACGACTCTGCAGAAGTTAACTATAAGAAAGCCTTAGCCATTTATACGTCTAATAATGATATAAAAGAAGAAATAGAAGTAAGAGATAAGTTGCTTTCTATTTCTATTATGAACGGAGATTATACAAAAGCTTTAAACCACCAAAAGATTAGAGACAGCTTACAGCTTAGTATAAATAGTTTGGAAAAAAATAGACTTTTAAATTTTGCTAATGTCAATTATGAAATTAAACAAAAGGAATCTGAAATCAGCCATCAGAAAGAAATAAACAGCAGAAACCAGTGGCTCTTAGTAAATACTGTTTTGTTATTTATACTTTTATTTATAGCTACCGCGTTCTATATCTATAACACCAAATTACGCGCCACCAATAAAGCTTCACAATTAGAACAACGTTTATTGCGTGTACAAATGAATCCTCATTTTATTTTTAACACATTGGCCGCTATTCAAAATATAACATTAGAGGGCAATGCTATAAAATCATCAAATTATATTGCTAAATTTTCTAAATTAATTCGCCAAAATTTTGACTATGTACGAAAAGAAGCAATTTCACTTGACAAAGAGATTGCCATGATTTCTAATTATATAGAAACACAACAATTACGGTTTAATTATTCTTTTAGCTATAACATAGAAATTGAAGACACTATAGATACCTCTAAAATAAAAGTGCCTCCAATGTTGGTACAACCTTTTATTGAAAATGGCATAGAATACGGGTTAAAAGAGAAAAAAGAAGGCGGAGTACTGCTACTTAAAGTAGCAAAAGAAGAAAACGGATTGTCATTTATAATCTCGGACAATGGTTTAGGAAGATCTACAAAAGCAAAGAAAGAAAAAATAACAGAAGAGTTACATGCAACAACTATCTTTTTAGAGCGTTTGAAAATGAGAAAAAAGGGCGAAGAAAAAACTTTTATTATCGAAGATTTATTTGATGAGAGTAATAAGCCCATAGGTACAAAAGTATTTTTTAAATTAAAACTTGAATGATCAAAGCAGTTATAATAGAAGATGAATTTAATGCCTTAAATACATTAGACAAACTTATTAAATACACTCAAAAAGATATTGAGGTGATTGCAAAAATAGATAATGTTGCAGACGCCATACTATTTTTAAAAGAACAAACGCCAGATCTGGTCTTTTTAGATATTGAACTTATTGGCGGGAATGCTTTTCAAATTTTAGAAGCCTTAGATAGTATTGCCTTTAAAATAATTTTCACAACAGCCTATGATGAATTTGCGATAAAAGCTATAAAATTTGATACTATAGACTACTTGCTAAAACCTATAGATTCCGAAGAATTAACACAATGTATCAATCGGTTTAGAGTTGCTTTTAAAAAAGAACAGGTTTATAAAAATGCGATAGATAAGGTTTCTGAAATTAATGAAAAGGAAATCCAGAAAACACTATTAATTAAAACTGCAGATGCGCAATATTTCCTTCAAATAAAAGATATTGTACGCTGCCAGTCAGACGGAGCCTATACTATTTTTCATACCGCAGATAAAAAAATAATGAGTGCCCGAAATTTAAAATATTATGAAAATATTTTAAGTGAACACACTTTTGTACGCGTACACCAATCGCATTTAGTAAACATAAAATATATAAAAACGATTACTACTAATAATATCGTTTGTTTAACAAATGATGAAAAAATACCAGTTGCTACACGTAAAAAATCGTATTTAAAACAGCTTTTAGACTCGCTTTAATTGCACATACAAAACAAAAAACAGCAAATTTAAAACGGTTTTATAAGCTCCCCTATTCACGCTTAGTTTTGAGGTATCTAAAGAAATATACCTTAAAGTTAAGTATCATGGGATTAAAAGAAAATAGATTTACTAAAACATTTCAAGAAGAACAGTTTCCTCAATTAAAAGCTCAAATAATTGAAGCTGCAGGTTTTAATGTCTCTTTTAATATCGAGTGGAACACTTTATTCGAAGACCGGTTTTTACATCTTTACAACGACACTTACCCTAAAATATATTTTATCCCACTTATTGAAGCATTTAAATCTATTACTGCAGACAAGATGGGTAAAGAAGCTGTAGTAGAAAGCTTAAAAGAAATATACATAACCAACACAAAAGACCACTACAACCCTAAGAATGCCTATACATTCTCTGATGGGGTTTTAACGGTAGATCACAGCCCAATTTTTAATGCTGATGATATAGAAGACCGCACAAATGTTCTTACCCAATTATTAGAAAACAATTTATAAACTAATGTGTAGCACTTAGTTTAAGTGGTACTTATAATTGAACTGCACACATCTATTTTTAACCTCATAAAACGATTAGCTATAGATTATCTAGTTCTAACATAGCTGTTATAATACCATTTATAGTATGGAAAAAACAAATTACTACAAAGCATTTGTAGCCCAAACACAAGAAGAGATTTTACAGGCTGTTTTTGAAAAAGATGAAAATATTATAATCGCAATTTCATTACATAACGGGGCTTACCTAGAAGGCATACTTCTAGATATAACAGAAGATGACAACGCTCAAAAATCGATTTGCTTACTTTCAAACGATGAACAAGTATCCTTTTTTAGTTTACATAGTGTAACTCTTATTACGATAAAACAACCTAAAAAAATGCTTGTAGAATTATCTAAAGGTACTATTAGCAGACCCCTATCTTCCGAAAATAAAGAACTTACGGTATTGCAGTTAAAACGGTGGCTAAATACGGAAAAAAGTTTATTGGGCAACCAAATAAAGGAAATCAACCTAGACGCAACCACACTTGATACCTTAAACAACAGATTAAACATTCAAGATATTTTTGCCGCTTTAAAAAATGCCATTGATCAACTAACAAAAGATACTTTAGGGCAAGAGGCTTGGAAAAATATTGAGACCATTAATTTACAACAAGCAGAAACATTACAGCTTAGTATTCATGCAGAAACCCTATCCATAGCACTAGCTATAGATAAAGCTTTACCTAAAAACTTATCTAACATTTTAGAAGAAAAGCTACTTCAACAATTATAAAAATAAACAAAAATCATTTTAGTAAATTCTAAATTATAAAATTATGGGCTTAAAAGAAAGAAGAATAATTCAAGCATTTCAAAATGATTTATTTCCAGCCTTAGAAACAGAGATTAATACTGTTGCAGGCTACACAATTCCCTTAAGTATTTCTTGGAATACGCTAATAGAAGATCGTTTTTCTCATTTGTATAATGATACCTATCCAAAAATATATTTTCTACCATTAATAGACGCTTTTAAATCCATTTGTGTAGATAATATGGGTATCGAACTTTTAAAATCTGGATTAAAAAACGTAGTTATCATAAATGAAAACAATGAACATAATCTAGAACGTGCGATTACATTTGAAGACGGGGTTTTAAAAATTGATCATAGTCCAATTATAAATGCAGATAAAGTAGCAGATAGAACTGCACGTATCATTTCTCTATTAGAAGAAAAATTAGAGGATGTTGCTGAAAAAACAACGGAAGCAAGAACACAAACCCCCACTGCTAGTTCTGAATCAGCGAATAAACCAAAAGAAGAGCAACAGGTTCCTAAAGTAGAACTACAAGAGTTATACAATCAATCGTTTGTAATTTCCAATGAAAAGCAAGAAATTTTTAGCGAAATGGTAGCAGACTTAGGCTGGAGTTGTGATATGCTTGAAGGTAAGTTAACCTTCGGAGAAGATAAGGTTTTTGACATACAGATTCTTGGAACTTATGCTGAGAATGAAAAAAGTTGGTTATGGGCTTGGGCTAATAACCAAAGTGGTATTCCTGAAAAGTTTTTACAAACTGCTTTAGGAATAAAAGCTATAGGAGAAGCGTATCAAATAGAAGAATTAATAACTCCAAAGAAAGAATTAGATGCTGATCCAGGAGCTTACTTTTCTACCATTGCTTCTGCCATGTTAAAAGAGAGTTGCTATGTACCTTTGTCCTTTAAAGGGCTAACCGTCTATGTTACGGTCTCTTCAAAAGAAGCCGATAGTAAGGCTAAAACAGCACCAGCTCTAATTTGTGCTCATTTTTCTAAGGTTGCTGCAAACTACAAATTCCCTCATAAATACAGTTTATATTTTTATCTAAAAGCTAAAGGGTATGACGTAGAGTTTACCGGTAACAATATCATCGCTAAAAAAGACGCTGATCAAATTCTAGGAATCTTTGATTTAAAAGGGAGATTAATGAAAATTTCTAATTCAAAAATAACAGTTCAAGCTTAAAAAATTATGTCATATATATCACAAACACTTTCCGATTTAGAAAAAGAACATAACGCTGCCATACATACAGCTCAAGAAAAAATGTTAACAGAATTAAATGATGCTCAAGCATCAGGTAATTTTGAAAAAATACAAGAAGCAAGTCTTGTATTTCAAAACATAACCACAGAATTAGCAGAAGAATATATCAAACGTATAGAAGAAATTAATGCTATGAACCATAAAGTCGTAGCAGACCAGGAGCCTCAAATTTATACGACCAATAGAGCAGATATAAATTTAAACCTTTTAGTTTATGATGGGGATAGAGATTACGTTATTGAGTTTCAAAAAGATGATTTAATACAAGACACCTTAAAAAAGGTAACCGAAAACAACGGCAAATTTAAATCTAGAAAGCATTTATTAAAGTCTAGTTTAAGACTAACAAAAACATTAGCTCCAACGCTTCATGAAATTGGAGCGCATTGTAAAAAAACATTGAAGCTTAAAGCAGATATTGAATTTTTTGTATACCAAAGTGATATCTTTAATGCTTCTTGCTACCCTCCAGACGATAATAAATTATATATTATTTTGTCTTCTGGCATTATAGAGCGTTTCTCTAAAGAAGAATTAACTTTTGTGGTTGGTCATGAAATAGGACACGTTCTGTTTGAGCATTTTGATTATCCTGTACGACAAATTTTGGAGCAAGGAGAAAATGATCTAGCACCTATCCATGCCATGAAATTATACGCTTGGAACAGAAATGCTGAAATAAGTGCTGATAGAGCTGGTTTACTTTGTTGTCAAAATTTTGAAGCTGTTGGCCGTACCTTTTTTAAATTATCATCAGGAGTAACTACGGATTCTTTAGATTTTAAATTGAATGATTACATTGAACAATTTGTTGATTTAGAAAAAGTTTTAAACGATACAGATCATGATCCTTCTGACTGGTATAGCAGCCACCCTTTTAGTCCTTTAAGAATTAAGGCCTTAGAGCTTTTTAATAAAAGTGAAACCTATGCTAAATTTAATGAAACCATTACAGGTGAAATTACTGAGGAAGCGATGGAGGTCGAAATTAAACGTATTATGTCTTTAATGGAACCTGAAAATTTAGAAAGTAATAGTGAACATTCAGAAAAATTACAGCGTTTAATGTTCTTAGGTGGTTATTTAATTTCTAATGCAGATGGTATTGTAGACGACTCTGAAATACAAGCCCTAAGTAGTATTGTTTCTCCTAAAATTTTTGCTAATTGCATGATGACTATTAAAGGACTTACAGAACAAGAAATGATTAGCGAGGTACAACAGCTTGCAAAAGATTTGGATATTGTTTTATCTGTAATGCAAAAATTGAATATTCTAAGAGACTTATCTATTATATCATATGCAGATGGACATATAGATGATAGTGAAGTTAATGTCTTATATAATTTAGCGCGACTTTTATATATTAATACCGATTTTATAGATCGTGTTATTAGTGATGCACAAGGCGTCTAGCTATTTATGTAAACTAGATTAAAATACTAAAGCTAGTACAGTTATGTTACTAGCTTTAGTGTTTTAATACCTTTACGCTACTACAAATAGATTTCTAGTCTGCAATTAAAAAAATTACAGCCGTTTAAATTCTAAGGCATAAAAAAACTGCTTTATAAAATACAAGGAGTTATACCCCTACCCTATTTTATAAAACAGTTTTTATTTTAAGATTAAAAATAGTACTTATGCCTCACAGCTTGCACAATCTTTTTTCTGCTTAAATTTCTGTGCAGCATTCATACTATGCTGATAGTAAAGAGATTTTAAACCAAGTTTCCAAGCGGTTACATGAATTTTATTGATTTCTTTTACAGGCATATCAGGATGAACGATGATATTAACAGATTGTCCTTGATCTATATGATTTTGTCTATTTGCTGCTTGATAAATAATATCTAACTGGTCTATTTCAGAATATGTTTTAAAAACTTCCTTTTCTAAATCAGATAAAAAATCTAAATGCTGAACAGAACCATCGCGTTCACGAATGCTATGCCATACTTCCGTTATATTCTGCCCTTTCTCTTCTAACAAATCAACTAAAAATGGATTTTTAATTGTTGTTTTTATTTTTGCGATATCTTTCACATAAATATTAGACCAGATAGGTTCTATACCTTGCGAAACTTGCCCCAAAATAAACGCTGATGACGTGGTAGGTGCCACAGCATTCAATGTAGCATTACGTCTTCCATATCCTTTAAGAACAGCTGGCTCACCAAATTTACTTGCCAACTCTTCAGAGGCCTTGTAAGATTTAGATTTTATAGTTCTAAAAATCTCATTATTCAAGTCGTATGCTTTTTGACTATTAAAAGGAAGCATTTCTGATTGTAACAAAGAATGCCATCCTAATACGCCAAGACCTAAAGCCCTGTTATCTTTTGCGAAATTATAAGCGCGCTCCATAAATAAGAAAGTTTGTCTATCTTCTCGTCTATCTGAATCGCGATACACTTCTAATTTATCAAGAAACTCTGTAATCACAGCGTCTAAGAAATAGACCATGGTTTCTACAGCATCTGTATCTTTCCATTTGTCATAATGCATAACATTAATTGATGATAACACACAAACAAAAGACCAATTATCATTAGATGGTAACATTATTTCCGTACAAAGATTACTTGCATAGATGGTATGGTTATTATCTTTATAAACATCTGCAGCTCCGTTATTTGCATTGTCTTTAAAGAAAATATATGGATACCCCATTTCCCCTCTACGTTGTAATACTTTTGCCCAAATAGCACGTTTGTCTGAATCTCCATCTATCATTTCCTGCATCCATTCATTGGTTACAGTTACTCCATGCGTTAATTCTTGAATAGGATTCCCTTCTGTACCAATCTCTAAAAACTCAGAAATATCTGGATGCTCTACAGGAAGGTATGGTGAAAATCTTCCGCGACGAACAGAACCTTGACTTACCACATCAACCATAGATTCAAAAAGCTGCATAATATGTACTGCTCCTGAAGCCTGACCGTTATTTTTAACTTCTGCACCACGATGTCTAATTTTTCCAAAATAGCCAGAAGTACCTCCACCCATTTTAGACATCATACCAACTTCAGATTGAGTATATAAAATATTCCCCATATCATCATCTATATGCGATCCAAAACAGCTAATAGGCAAACCTCTTTCTTTTCCAAAATTAGACCAAACAGGCGATGCTAGTGAATAGTACCCATCAGACATGTAGCCATAGAATTTATCAGAAAAACCTGGCATATCTAATAACTTCTCTGCTCTATCTGCAATTTCACGAATACGTTGCTCTGGAGTTTCGTTATCTGTTAAATAGCCCGAATTTAAAAAATTACGGCTATGCTCTGTCAACCAATCAAATCCAGGTTCAGAATTTTCTTTATGATTTTTTAAAGCTTCTTTTCTTGCTTTTAAAAGTTGTTCGCTTTCTGTTGTCGCAGACGTTTTATTGTCTTTAGTCGTGTTCATTTCGTTCATCTAAAAAAGGTCGTCACTAGTTATACTTTGTGTTCTTTTGCTATAATTAATAGAGCGCTTTACGAAAAAATCGCCGTGTTTGGTACCAATAATTTCATCATCAAACCACTCCGTCTCTGCTATTAATTCTTCGTTTACTTCAAATATTTTTTCAATACCGATACTTTCTAACGAATTGTTAAATCGGTTTTTTATAAATTCATTCACCACATCCTTAGGTAAGAAATCAAGCTCTCCCTTTTCAAAAATCCAGTCCACAACACTACTTTCTGCTATAAAAGCATCTTTACACATTTGTTGTATGGTCTTATGGTAATCTGCATCAAACCAATCTGGGTTTTCTTTTTTGATAATTTTAATGATATCAATACCAAAATCACCGTGTATTTGCTCTTCTTTAGAGGTTGCTTCTACTACATTTGAAACCCCCTTCAACATATTCTTATGCTTATTAAAAGCCATAATAATTAAGAATTGAGAAAATAAAGAAACATGCTCTATAAAGAGAGAAAATAAAAGAATAGACTCTGCATAATCTTTATTATCCTCACTCTTAGCATTTTTTAATGCAGTCTCTAAATACTGCACTCTTTTCATGATCGCTGGTTTTTTCTTCAAATTCTTGAATTCATTATTCAAGCCTAGAATTTCAAGAAGGTGCGAATACGCATCTGCATGACGTACTTCACTTTCTGCAAAAGTAGCCCCTACAGATCCTATTTCTGGTTTTGGCATTTTATGATAAATGTCTCCCCAAAAACCCTTAACAGCTACTTCAATTTGAGAAATAGCCAACATTGTGTTTTTAATCGCGCTTTGCTCTGTATCTGTAAGGCGTGTTTTAAAATCTTGAATATCACTCGTGAAATTAAATTCAGAATGAATCCAATAGGAATGACGAATCGCAGGAACATACTCATAAAGCTCTGGATATTCGTAAGGCTTTAAATTTATACGCTTCTCAAAAATATTTGATTTTCTCTTTTGCGACTGCTCA
Organism: Cellulophaga algicola DSM 14237; assembly: GCF_000186265.1. NCBI lineage: Bacteria > Pseudomonadati > Bacteroidota > Flavobacteriia > Flavobacteriales > Flavobacteriaceae > Paracellulophaga > Paracellulophaga algicola. Next base: position 3,691,300 of record NC_014934.1, on the reverse strand, counting down.
TTACGGTATAAAATGTATGCTTTGGCAACATCGAAAAAACCGCCTTCCATCAGTTTGGTTTCTACAAAATCTTGTACTTCTTCAACCGTTGGCGTGTAATTAACAACCGTTTCTTCACGTTCTAAAAGTGCCTCATGAACATTTTTTGAAATCAAATCTGCATCAGCCTTATCACCATGATTTACAGTAGTCATAGCTTTTAGTATGGCATTTGAGATCTTATTTAACTGAAAGGGTTTTGTGGTAAAATCCCTCTTGATGAGATGCGTTATTTTCATTTGATATCTACGTATTAAAATTTTTGCTATAAGAGAATACAAAGGTCTACAAGATATTGTAGTTTTTCACTATACCTTCATTTTGTTTTTCCACATTTTATAAACAATTCCTTAATAAGATTTTAAAGAGACTTATAATCAACGTGTTGAAACTACTATTTACAGATATACTTTAAGTACAATTATTTTACTAATTAGGGTCGCAAAAACCCCCAATCCTTATGGTTTATTTACAACATGCTGAACATGAGCAATAAACTATTTTACTTTTAAATTAAGACGTAATTCTCTCCCTCTCTTTAATTGAATAAAATTAGATTTTATACTTTAATGATTTTAATCAGTATGGCATAAACCTATTCTTTTTACCTTTAAACATGTCTGAATACAAAAAATTCTAGAACGCTAAGCGATATCTAAATTTAAGGGCAATGCCTCTCTAGGGCTCTATATTATTTAATAACGAATTTATGGTTTGGTGTCTGATACTTTTCAATTTTATAACGCTTCAAGGAGACTTAGAATCCCCTCCAGATAAAACCTTATGGTTTGATATTATTTATAAAGAAAAAACTATTGGGAGTTTAATAGCAACAAAAAGCACTAAGGATGCTAAAATAAACTACCATACTTCTAGTACTATTAAATTTAGAATTATTAAAGAGATTGCCGTAAACTATAAGTACGATGTGAGTTTTAATGCTAAGGTTTTAAAAAAAGCGGCTGTAAATATTAGTATTAATGAAAAGTCACATGCCAAAACACTTACCCATTGGCATGGAAATGAGTATCAAATTACAAAAAATGACAAACCTGAAGTAGCTATTAAAAACACCATTACTTACGCTACAGTCTTATTGTATTTTGTAGAACCCTTAGACATAACCGATTGTTATTCTGAACAAGACGGTAGTTTTAATACTATTATTTCCCTTGGCAATCATGGTTATAAGAAAATAAATGCTAATGGTAAAGAAAACGAATATTATTATAAGAATGGTGTCTTAGAAAAAGCGGTGATTGATGGCGGACTCATCGCTTTTGAAATGGTACGGCGGGAATAGGTTTTCGCTAAAGCCAAGTAAGACTTCCCTCCTATTGGTTAATGGTTGATGGTTGATGGTTGATGGTTGATGGTTGATGGTTGATGGTTGATGGTTGATGGTTGATGGTTGATGGTAATTTCAAAAAATGGAAACTGAAAGACAACTTTATATCAAAAAACAAAGTGTCAAGTTCAAGAAAACGCAATGTCAGTTCGAGTGGTTTTTGTGTAGGGCAGCGAAACAAAAATAGTATCGAGAACCGATGACAAGTAAAAAAGTACAACAGCATTAATAAAATTTAAAATAAAATGTATCTTTTTTAAGGTTGATCAGTCTACTTAATGAACCTTAAAAATTTTACGACTATGAATACGTGTAAATGCACCAATTGCGAATGTGCCAAATGTAATTGCAAAAATTGCATGGAAAGTAATTGTCCATGTGCGCTATGTGAATGTACAAAATGTACCTGTTGCTAATTTTATCAAAAGCTAGTTTTTTAACTAGCTTTTATTTATTTTTCAAGTATGGAAACTCAAAAAATATGGAACAAATTCAATGATGAGCTCTATTTTTTTATTTTAAAAAAAACTAAAAATAGAGAGCATACCAATGATATTTTTCAAAATACCTTCCTAAAAATTCATGAAAATGTATCTAAACTAAAGGAAGAAGAAAAAGCTAGAGCTTGGATTTTTCAAATTGCTAGGAACGAAATAGCTAATTACTATACTAAAGAAGCTATTTATGTAGCGCAATTAACCCCAAATATCAATGAGTCATCAGAAGAATACCAACCCATCTGTTGCTTTGATAACTTCATAAACGACCTACCTGAGATTTACAAACAGGTCATAGCGTTGATCTATATAAAAGGTCAAAAGCAAAAAGACATTGCTACACAATTAGATATAAGTCTTGAAAACGTAAAAGCAAGAGTTAAAAGAGCTAAAGATATTTTAAAGAACAAATTAAACACCTGTTGTAAATATGAATTTGATAAAAAAGGAAAGTTAACTGGAGCGTCTAATTGCGCTGTTTGTAAAGCATCTTAAAATAGGCTTCCAAACAGGATGCTCAAGTAGAAAACAACTAATTCTACTTTAAGCTTATAAACTCTGAGTAGTCTATACGCCTAACTGTTACCTATAATATTAGCCATATCTTAGCCATTAAATGTAACAAAGTAAAATTCTCGTTGTCTTTAACTAAAAAATATGACTAAGATTGCTAGCATAATTTGCCTCCTAATGTTGTTCGGATGCCAGTCAAAGCAGAAAAGTAGTAACGAGCCTTTTGAGCAGTTATCTAAATCAGTAGATCAATATGCTACGAATATACTAAGCCGTGGCAATATTAATTCCATGTCTGTTGCCATTTACAAGAACGGAAGTAGCTATCATAACTATTACGGAACGGTTGATTCTGTATCAAAAAAACCTCTAACAAACCAATCACTATTTGAAATAGCCTCCATTTCAAAAGTATTTACAGGCTCTTTGATGGCAAAAGCCATTCTAGATAAAAAACTAACCTTAGATAACGATATTAGAGAATTCTTACCCAGAACCTATCCTAATTTAGAATTTGAAGGTACTCCTGTTACTATTAAAAACATAGTTACCCATACTTTAGGATTTGAAACCCCTAAAAAATTGAAAAATGTATATTCCAAAATATTTTCGGGGGAATACGCAAAGAACCCTATTGTCTATACCCTAGAGGACTTATTTGATGAGCTGGAAACAACAACACTAAGCCATGCACCAGGGACATTTTATGCCTATAATAATGTAGGTCCAGAAATTGCTGCTTATATTTTAGAACAGGTGTATAAGAAACCCTATCCTGAATTATTGAGTGATTTTTTTAAAGAGATAGGTATGGAGAACTCCTATCTACAAGACTATGAGCAGCACAAAGACCATCTTATTCAAGGGTATACTGAATCTGGTGAACTCGCTATGATAGGCAAGAATCCATTGCTTGGAGGGGCATCAGGCATTATCACTACACTACCAGATTTAATGAAATTCCTGCAGTATCAATTAGAAGCTAAGCAGCCCTTTATAAAGGAAGCTACCCGCACATTATTTGAAAATAAGGAAGAGAAACTTGGCTATTTTTGGGATGTGGGGTATGCCGAAGAAGAAGGATTTTATTATTTAAAAACAGGGACCTCCAATGGCGTACAAAGTATTCTATTAGTTTGTCCAGATGCTAATTACGGGCAAATATTATTAATGAATAATACTTCTGAAAAAGCAGTAAACGATTGGATAAGTCTGTATAATAAAATAGAATACGACTTGATTAAATTTCCAAAAATAAATTTATGGTCACAAGTAGAACCCTTGTTCCTCAAAAATTCAAAAGAAGCATCAAAACAATATTTAGCACTTAAAAAAGATACGGTACACTATTTTGCAACTGCTAACTATCTTAATAGGGTGGGCTATGATTTTCTGTCCCAAGAGCAAACCGCATTGGCTATAGACGTTTTTAAACTTGCGATTTCAACAGATCCTGAAAATGCCAATTTATATGATAGTTTAGGAGAAGCATATTACAAGGCTAAACAATATAAAAAGGCAAAAGAGAGTTATGAAAATGTCCTAAAATTAGATCCCAATAACACCAATGCTAAAAAAAATAGTAATGAAATAAATCTAATATTAGAACATCGTAATTAAAACAAGCTATTGCCTATCAGAAAGAATAGTGAACAATTGTACCCTAGCAACTGGCAGCATACAATCGCTTAATTAAAAAACAAAAATATGTCTGACTACTTACTAAAATTTTGGCCCAAAGAAGATACAATTGCTGACAAAACAATTGAAATAGAAAAAGAATTAACGGAAGCTAAAATTACCGGAGCAAAGATTGACTTCTGGGGGAAACCTGCTTTTAAAGCTGGAAACATCATCAACGAATTTCTAGCACCAAAACTAGAGCGAGCGAATCCTTATTTTGACACTATTGCCATTACCATTGAAGCGAAAAATTACGGTGTTATTGAAGGTGCTGAAGATTTTGAATATATAGACCGAAGAAATGTAATATCTATTAAAGGAGGCGAAGGCGCTTTTAACACGTGGCATTTAATGTGTGAAAAACTGAACGCTATAACGGGAGATGAATATCAAGGAGGTTGGGAGTTATTATAACTTAAAATCTTTGCTAATAAAAGCTATAGTTTTTCCATGTTTTGTTACTAAAAAATAATTCTAGTTAGGATAATTGTACACCTAAAGCTTTACGTTTATCTCCTGCCCTACCCATTTTATACGTAATCTTGTGCAACTGCACTTCATACTCCTTAAGCGATTAACAATATGCCTAAAAAAATATCGATGAAACCCTTCTTTTTCGGACTTGAAAAAAAAATCATAAGTAAAGAAGAGTTTTATTTTGATCATGAAAATTTCTATGCTATGCATCAAGAGCTTCAAAAAAAAACGTATAAACTCAGTGCTATTACTGAGCTTAAAAAAACGTCTATCCAAATAACCAATAGACGTATTTGGCAAATTACCATTAAAGAATCTAATAATGCCGATGTGGTATTTAAGTTTGCTCATAATTATACACTATGGAATAAAAATTTTGCGCTATTCCATGAAAAAATAAAAAAAATTAATCCCGAAGCCATAAAATCAAAGTGGAGCTTATGGTCTATGTAAAAATAGAGCACACTATAAGGGTAATACTTCATAGGTGTTTTAGACCTTTAAATAGTATACGTCAAATATTTTGAATTCGCTTTACTGCTAAAAAAAGAAAAATGAAATACATATTTATCATTTTGTTATTCCTGTTCATTTCTTGTAATGGACAAAAAAACAATACCGATACTATTAAAAATTCTGAGGAAAAGCAAAGCCCTACTACAATTGACGGACAAAATCGACTTGAAAAAGAACTACACTATATTAAACAAAGAAATTCTAATGTAGACTACTTTAAAAATAAAGAGATCAATGATAAAATAGGCCATCAAATGAATGATTCTATTTTAGCTTTAGAAAAACTACTTAAGAATATCTTAAGTACTACCAGAATACCCAATCTTACTAAAAATGGACAAATAAATCTTCAGACATTTTATCCTGAAATGGGATTTGGAATGTTAGATGGTTTATGGGTAGAGAAAGAAGAAACAATGCTTCTTTGTATTTCAGATTACATTTTCTACGATTTTTTTCCAGAATATAAATTTGAGAACCTATCCCCTTCTCAACTAGAAAATATATTTAGTGCTGCATTTGCCGCAGGGCATGTAATTACATCTATTCATTCCTATAAAATAGATACGCTAGAAAATAATCAAGCCTACGGAATGATTAGTATAGACGGTCAAGATATTGGACCTTTCAAACCTAATACATTATATGCTCTTACAACAATTGAAAACAATATTTATCTAATAAGCAAATCTATAAATCAAGAATTAAAGGGTTTAGAAAAATGTACGGCTATCTGGAATAATGTAGATAGCGCATCGGAAGATGAAGCTTGGAAAAACTATTGCAAATGCTACCATAAAGAATTTGAACAGCATGAACAAGCGCAACAATTAAAAAGAGAAATAGACAAAATGTTAGCACTGATTGTTAAATAAACGAGCAAAATTATCTTTCCAATTCATCTATATCAGTTTTATTCAACTTCTCGGTATCAAGAACTGCAGCTTTAACACTTTCTGTATCCCCTAGCGGTACGCAATATGAACCTCCTTCAAAATTATTTTGTTCAAAAAATCCTTCATCACATTTTCCTTGTTTAAAATCAGCATCACAACTTAAAAATGTAGTTGCGCAGAAGGTGCATATTATAATTCTCCTTACCATAACTAATTCTTATTCATGTTTTAAAATAATAAAAAAAATACTGGCCATAATCTACTTGGTTTTAATTTTATACTAATTTTTTCAATTCTGTAATTTTCTTTAATGTTTTTTAAACCGTACTAAAATAAGCCGTTCCGTAATTTTATAAGTTCATACTACTAATGCATGGTAAGATAAACGCTCATATAATGACTTCCAAAATTCAAATTGAAAAGCTATAGAACCTATAACAGTTCGTCGCGATATGATAAAAATTAAATCTTAACACTTTGAAATTATATTTAAGATATATTGAACATATGTTCATTATATCTTAAATTGGCGGTATAATGAACATATGTTCATTATATAATTGTTACATGCAAGCAGCAAAAAATGTGAAAAAAGAAATCGAACATATAGTTTATAATTTCTTTGTTGAATCAAATGATTTCAATGGAATATCTCTTAGAAGCATATCAGAAAAATTAGATATAGATTATAAAGAATCTATAAATATAATAAAAGAATTAGTCGGAGAAGAAATTATCTCAATACAATCAAGTACTAACCCACATATAATTGGTTTCCAGCATTATGAAAAGGACGTACAATATAAAATACTTGATGACGCAAAAAATATTACTGTAGAAATTAAAGATTTTATTGGTATTCAACTTGCTCATGAGAATACAGAATACCCAATTTGTATTTATCCATCCACGTCTTTACTTAAGGAAAAGAGAGATTTAGCAAACTATGGGAACAAATTCTTTAGCAAACAATTAGCACTTGCAGAACCACATTTAAAAGCGAAATATTTTGATGTTGAAGTATTAGATCGCTACTATAATGACCCACGTTTTGACTTTCAGTTCCAAAACTATTCAGGTAGAATAACTTGCAAATACGATGAAAATGACGAGCCAATAGTAAGAGAAGAAGATAATATATTTCTTAAAACATTCGGATTAGGACAAGACGAAAATGGAGACAAAGTAGCAGTTGTATACTTAAGGTATTTACATGGATTGACAGAAGATCATCAAATATATTGGAAGAGTAAGGAATCGAAATTTGGTTGCAAAATGGTGAAGCCATATTATGAAAACACGATAAAAGGAAACTGGTCTAATTCCTATTCTTTTTTTAGCGCATTCATAGGAGAGCAAAGAACTCTTAATGAACTTTCGAATGTGATTTTTGGCAAAAAGCTATTTAAGAAAGACTTCGATTCCGACAATAGACCAAGAGAATTTACATATTTCTTCGTTCCAACATCTAAAAACTACCATGCATTCGTTCTCCTGTTAGATAAAATGGTGTCAGAGAATTTTAATAAAAAATTCTTCAAAGACTTAATAGAATTAGTAGAGATAAGAGAACTAGAAAATGGTGAAACAGAAAAAATAAATAAAGGAACAATAAGACTTTTTGAAGAATGGTTGCTGTCTCATTACAACATCGAACAACAAGAATATATAAAACAGATTTTTGACTCATTTAAACAAGTAAGAAGAGAAAGACAAAGCCCAGCGCATAAAATTCAAGAAAACACATACGATAAGAAATTCAATGAAAAACAAATTGAATTAATGAAAAAAGTATATTACTCAATGAGAGCCTTTAGACAAATGTTTCAGCAACATCCCAAAGCAAGTAACTTTAAATCACCTAAATGGATAGATGAAGCAGAAATATTTGAAATATAAAGCCAGCATGTAATCGAGTGGATGGCTCCGCCATTAAATGACGGAGTGCACCCCTCACACCACCCAGCGTACGGGTCTCGTACTGGGCGGTTCGCAATCCATCTTTCCAATCGCTCTTTACACCAATTGAAACTATTTCGTACTTTATGAAAAGGCTACAGATTTTCTAGGGAATCGATCACCCAATATCGAAAATCAATGCTCCCTTTCTTATTTCTGAAAGGACTGCGTTCAGTCCTTCCCCACTTGTGAGACCTATGCAGTTTACTGCAACTCGTTTCCGATGAGTACTATGACTTCGGCTGACTTCTCTACTATACCAACTCGTGGTTATAGAGACCTCCCCAGGTAATGACATCTTCCCTGCCTGCCGGCAGGCAGGTTTCACTCAATCTCTGCCGTATCTACATATATGCACTTTTGGTAATCTTTGGGCGTTACAATGATGTGGTTGCTTACCCGTGCATTTATGCCTCGTATACGGTTTCTGTTCGTCAGTACCGAGCTTTGTAGTCCTGCTTCCTTCAGTCCTAACCTTACGGTTAGCAACCTTGCAGCTTACTAATGGTTCAAGGCGTTACCCAAGCCCATAAGGGACTTGCACCCTCTAGATTAATTATTTACCTTTCAGTAAACAAAAGATGCCCATGCTGGGCACACACACGATATATAGCAAATAGGGCTAATTAGTGTTTAACCGAAAGGTCATTGTCTATTTGCAAAGTCGCCAAATCTTTTGATTTGGTATTAAAACAGAAAAATTAAAACAAAATAAAAAGATTTGGCTTGTGGCTTAACCGAAAATAATCGCTTGTTTTCTGCCCTACTTGCCATATATTTAACGTTGGCAAACATTAGAATGAAATATATACTGAATATAATTTTAGGAACTTTAATACTAATTACTTCGTGTAAAAATAGTCCGAATCAAGTAGAGAAAGAAAAATTGAATAACGAATTAAGTGAATCCGAAATATATTTTGCTTCTAAAAGAATAAACGAAAGTTTTAGTGAAAGGGATTCTACAATGATTGAATATATTACTAAATTTCTAATACAAGATAGTATTAAAGTTACTACCAAATATTCGATAGAGGACAATTTAGAAATACAATATCTAAAAGGAAATGAAAAATTAGATTTTTTTTATAATCCAGAAACTTATAACGAGGGAAAAACAAGACGGAAATCTAACTATTATAACGTAAATGAAACTTGTTATGAGTTCAATAATGAGGGAATATCTCATAATTCAATTTACATTACGAAATTATGTTACAAGAGAAATGAAGAAGGAATATCACTTGTGGAAATATATTTATTAGACGGAGATTAGACTAAAAAATAACATTTGCCAACAAAGAACTGAGGTAAAAAACAAACAAATTCTTCCTTAATCTGAGACACTATTATTCTAGGCTCATAGATTCAATAAACAGATTCTTGAGCTTTTTTTATTCAATTTATCTGCTATTTATCTAGGCAAGACAGAAACGTAAGTTTCGTCGTAAGGTCTGCCCGATTTTGCGATAGCAAAACATTGTTTAATTAACTTATTTGCAACTGCTATAAGTGCGAGTTTTTTACTCTTTCCCTTGTTCACGATTCGCTCATATACCTCTCTGCATGCTTTGTTATGCTTACAAGCATTGAAGGAACATAAAAACAATAGATTCCGTAGTTTCCTATTACCAACCTTACTTATACGTGCCCTGCCTCTAACGCTGCTACCAGACTCTCGTATCGTTGGTGTAATACCTACATAACTGCATAGCTGTGAAGCAGTTTCAAACTTTGAAAAACCATCCGTAACTACTATTAAGAATAGAGCTGTCTTTTGTCCTATTCCTGGAACAGAAGTAAGTAACGTAAGTTGCTCTTGTTGATCTTCTTTGACTAGTGATAAAAGCTGTAATTCAATACCTTTGATTTCCTTATCAAGATGTTTTTTATTGCGTCTCAATGAGCGATATACTAACTTTGATGGAATACCCAAAACTTCTTCTCCGTGCATCTTATTCTTTGTCGCTGTGCGGTGTTTTATATAAATATCCATTAATCTAAACAGTTGTAAACATTCACTTTGAACCTCTGTTAACGCGTTATAAATTGGCACTTCATTAATAAGCGCATAATCAAAAATAGATTTTGAATCACTTTTATCTGTTTTTACTTTAGCTAGTTTCATTTGTATAAAACGCTTGATAGATAAAGGATTTATTACAGAGACTACCACTCCGTTTTTGTATAAAAACTGTGCAAGTCTATAATGATAATATCCCGTGGCTTCCATAGCTACTAAGCAATCATTGGATAACTCTTTTAGAAACTTCTTAAATCCTGACTCGTCATTTTGTATTGATTGTGACCCGTTTCACTGCCATGTACATAAAATACATCCCTGCCTGCCGGCAGGCAGGTTTACTGATGTCAACTCCAAAAGTTTCTTTATATTAATTCATAAGAAATGTTTTATGAAAGAACCAGCTACTTCTGCTCACAACAACTTGAAAACGAGATCTCATAGTCTCACACCTGTCTGCCGACAGGCAGGGAACTGAACGTGATTTTAGTAGTAAAAGAGAGCCAATTATCAATGTTGTCGAAGTCTGAAGCTTCACCGTATAAAGTAACCTTAATTCTCTCTTTTGTTCTTTCTAATTATATCAACAATTTAATAAAAATCAAACTTAAGCCGTATATAATTAATGGCTAGTTTTAGCTTGCTTACGAAAATCATAGCTGATTTTCTATTCGGTTTTTATTTGCTGAATTAGTTGCTTGAAACACGCAACAAACCATATACATAAACGTTGTAGCCAATTGAAAAAATATGAAAAAAATACTATTGTTTATCGTTTTAACGAACTCTTTCGCTTTTTCTCAGAAAGAGTACAAAAAGACACTAAAAGATTTTAACCTTAGTGAAGGAGTTTCAAAAATTGTGGAAGAGGATTTTAATTTAATCTTATTTTCTAGTCCAGATGGTAAACCGGTTGAACAGCATAAACTTGATGAAAGAAGAGTACAATTATTTAATTCTGATGGCGTATTACTCGCTGACAGTATCATAAAAGGTAAAAAATATTATCAAAAAAAATATACTTTGTATTCTTATAATGAAGACTACCTTTTAAAAAAAATTGTGCAATTAAAATATAATGCAACTCTAGTAGAAACAACAAATTCTTATAATACTAACAAACAACTCGTTAAACAAATTGAGGACGAATGGGAATATACTTTAGCATATCATGATGGAAAACTTATTAATAAGTCAACTATAAAATATGACTTTCGTGGTCAATCGGAAAAAATTCATAATGCAGATTATAAATATAATCAAGTTGATAGTATTTCAAGTATAGTATATCAAAATTTTGCTTTTCCCAGAAAAGAATATTCGCGATTCAAATATGATAAACAACTTAAAAATACTACCACATTAATCTATAGGGATAATAAAATAAATGACAGTATAGTTAAAACATCTATGTACCATAATAATGGTAAACTCCATGAGTTCAATGAAAAAAGTTACAACAGTGCTGGTGAATTGTCCAAAGAAATTAACCGAAAATTCAATGATTATGGTTTAGAAATATTTTGGGAACTTAAGTACGAAACTACATCTGACAAAAATATAAGTGAATACGACGAAAACCAAAATTTAATTATCAAGGAAGGAGTCTATAACGGTAAACCAGCACAAAAAAATATCTATACCTACAAATATGACAACAATGGCAATTGGCTAATTAAATGTGAAAAAATACGAGATTTTAAATATTTGAAACAAACAAAGCCTGAGCCTATTAAAGTAACTAAAAGACTAATACATTACAATGACAGCAGTATTTCTAAAAAAATAACCAAGGAAGAAGCATTATGTTTTTGTGAACCAAATTATAAGAAACGTCTAGAAAAATTTACTGAAAAAGAAAACTCAAACACGCAACCTTTATTAATTAAGGAAGTAGATATGGAAGAACATAAGTAACTGGCTACAACTACGGCTATAAAACATAGCTATTACAGGCTTTCCGAGAGGTTCGTGTCTATTTTCAAAGTCCGCAAAATCTTTGGGATTTTGCTTTAAACAAGGAAAAGAAAAAACAAAACAAAAAGATTTGGCTATGTGAGTGGCGGAAAGTAAACGCTAGTTTGCTCCCGTACTGTTCATAGCCAAATCGTTAAAAAACAACTTCAATAATAATACAAAAAGTTGGAAATTATATAAAACATTAAAAAAATCACCTCAGTTTATTGATTAAAATATCATATAGATACATGGGGTTGGTAGGGTGCATACGATAAAACCATAAAATAGATACAGACAATGGATAAAGAAAGACTTGAAAAAAAAATTATTGAGGTTGATGCTATGACTCAAGAAGAGCGTGAGTATAACTTTATTGGTGATGCAGAGATGAACTGTGAGCTTGAAGTTTTCGAACTCTATCTTGAGCGTGGTATTTCCGTAAATTACAGAACATCTTCAGGTAATTCAGTACTTCTAGAGGCGGCCAGTAGCAGTCATTTAGAGAATGTTAACTATTTTTTAAGTAAAGGTGCAGACGTGAATGTTATTGACAAATACAATTATAGCCCACTTCGTTATGCGTCATTCTATGGAGATCATGAGATTTGTAAACTTCTCATAGATGCAGGGGCTGATATTGAGTTTATGGATAGCGAAGATTATTCTATTCTTGCAGCCTCACTAAAACGTGCAGATAGACAGCCACAAAATGCTATTGTGGTGAAACACCTCATTGAAGCTGGTGTGGACCTCACCAAAACAATTAACGGTGTAACACCACTTTATCGTGCCTGTAAGATTGGTTCTTATGAAATTGCCAAACTATTTATTGATGCTGGGGTAGATGTGAACGAACCAGATGAAAATGAGAGTGTAGCTATAGCAGCAGCAGCTAATTATCCTGAAATAATAAAACTTCTGTTGAGCCATGGAGCACACCCAAGTCCATTCGATAAGAATGTTTACAATATTATGCCATTAACGATGGTTGCAAAATGTGGCAATGTAGCGTCGATGAAACTTCTTATTGAAGCAGGTGGTGATATAAATGATAAAAAGATTGATCCAATCATATTTGAGGCGGTAAAGTGGGGAAATGCAGAGATGGTTGCATTCCTTATAGAACAGAGAGTAGACCTATCGCGCTGCTCTGAAGATGGTAAAACTATTCAGGACCAGATAAGAAGCAGTACTGGAAAAGAGATTGAAGAAATGATATCGAGAAAATAGATTGCATTATACACTACTCATCTTAGATTACAACAATTTACGGAAGCGCTATAGGCTTCTATACATTTTTTTTCAGCCGTTAGGGAAGCTGCGTCAGCTAGCCCTGACATAAGCGGTTAGCCCGATGGTCTTTACTGGCTATGAGCGTTGGCCGGTTCCCGGCTTCAAATAAAGAAAGTATTTAAATTTGCTTTCACATGAAAAGATTTATGAAATACATCGCTTTATTTATGTCATTGACCTGGATGACTCTGATAAAGGAACTTATTATAAGGGGTATTGGGAGTATGTTCTGAAAGCGAAATTATTTTATACATGAGAACTAATGGGGTCATTAAGATAAACTAATTGAAGTAATGCTAGTTGCTAATTGAGGAGAGTGCGCCTCTCACACCACCGTACGTGAACCTCTCGATTCATACGGCTCTTGTTATACAGTCGATAATGTCTAAATAAATTTAGACCAATTTGTACCCCAGTTCCCAATGATAGAACAGATTTGGATATGATTTTGTAATAAACCTAAGCCATTTTACAGCTTTGATTTTGCTTCCTTTGAAGCGTTTATACTTGTTCAATATCCATCCGAGCATACGATTGTGTAGGTAATAGAAAAGAGGTTGCAGACTCCTACGACTTATCTTTCCATAATACCGAACCCAACCACGGATCTTGGGGTTCAGCAGATTTGCCAGATCCTGTATCCCACGTTGAGTTTTGTTATGGAAAGCAAGTTTACGGAGTTCTCCCGTGATTCGAACTTTAGATTTTCTGCTCATCTTACAATCAAATTGAAGGAAGCTTCCTCCCTTTTTCAATCTGAACCTTATCGGTTGAAAGCTGAATCCTAAGAAATCGAATTGTACAGGATACCCTTTGAGGTCTCTGCCATCCTTCTTACAGTACACTATTTTAGTCTTTTCAGGATGCGCGGTCAGACCGCACTCTGTCAGACGTTCTTTTAGAACTTCAAGTGTATGGACAGCTGCCTCATAACTTCTACAATGTACAATCAAGTCATCTGCATAACGCACCATCTTTACCTGTGGATGGTATTGCTCTAACCATTTGTCCACACAGTAATGCATATATAGATTAGACAAAAGTGGGCTGATCACCCCTACTTGAGGTGTTCCTTTGCCCGTGGATATTTTAACCGTTCCATCTTCTAGTATTACTGGAGCTTCCAGCCACCGTTTGATGTAGAGCAACACCCACTTCTCCGAAACATGGCGTTCCAAAGCTTTCAACAGAAGACCATGGTCTACATTCTCAAAGAATTCCTGTATATCCAGATCTATCACCCAGCTGTATCGTAGTACGTTTCGACGTACAACTTCAATAGCCGAATGTGCACTCCTGTTGGGACGGTATCCATAAGAGTTTTCTGAAAATATGGATTCCAACCTAGGTTCAAGGTACTGCTTCACCACTTGTTGTGCTATCCTATCGCTTACCGTGGGAATACCCAAAGGTCGGGTCTTGCCCCCTGCCTTTGGAATATTTACCCGCTTTACCGCAGGTGCAAAATAACTTCCTGATGCCAGTCTATTCCAAACCTTGTACAGTTCCTTGGAACGTACACTATCGAATTCCGATAGGGTTTGATGGTCTATCCCGGCACTTCCTCTGTTACTTTTTACCTTCTTGTAGGACTCCCACACCATTTCCTTGGTTATGGGTATCGACTTTGTTTGTTCTTTAAAAATCATCCTTACAATTTTAAGTTGTCCTTAAATTTAAACTGTATAACTGAAGTCCTTCGCTCCGCTCCCATTACAGGAGTTTCAACACTACTACAACTTCATCCGCAACCTATGCGCTCGTTAGTAATCGACTCACAGGTATTTCCTGCTTGTGTTTTCCTTTTGGCATAGCACATAGGCTTCCTGTGGTTCCACGATAAAGCCTGGATAAAAGTCATGCCCGCTTTATGACGGTTGCCGTATAGTCAGTAATTAGGTGCCCTCTACACTTATCCCCGATTCCTCGATATAAATCAGGTTTTGACAACGACTGGTCTTTTCGTCACTTCTTCGCAAGGTTCGCTTTCGCTCATCTCTTCTATCCCTACCTGACTATTTTAAATAGCCTTTTCTTCTATCGCTTCACACACCTTTGTTGCCTTGGATGTGTCATAGAAGTGGTTTGATGAGTTTTCCTAAAAACCCTCATCGGAGGACCTACCTCCATCTTTATCATAGATTACACAGCACACATCAAGTAGACGGCTCTCCTCATAATTGAGGAGAGTGAACCTCTCACACCACCGTACTTACGGGTCTCGTATACGGCGGTTCGTATTCCATCTTTGTATCGTTCTTTACACCGACAACAACTATTTTGTACTTTAAATATAGGCTACTTAATAAAGCTCCTATATGAATTTCCAAAAGGAATACGTTCCGTCCTTCCTTACTCGTGAGACCTATGCAATTGCTATTTGCAACTCGTTTCTCATAAGTATTATGACTTCTGCTGACTTCTCTACATAACCAACTCGTAGTTGTAGAGACCTCCCCAGGTAATGGCATCTTCCCTGCCGGCAGGCAGGTTTCCCTCAATAACTGCCGTATCTAAATTAATACCCTTTTTCATATTCTTGGGGCGTTACAGTGATGTGCTTGCTTACCCAAGTATCTATGCCTTTGCATACGGTTTCTGTTCGTCAGTACCGAGGTTTGTAGTCTCGCTTTCTTCAGATATAACCTCGCGGTTAACTCCCTTGAGACTTACTAATGCTTCCAGATATCAATCCAGCGCATAAAGGACTTGCACCCTCTAAATTAATCTCTTACTTTGCAGTAAAAGAAAGATGACCATACTGGGCACACACAAAACCTAAACATAATGCGGACTTTAGGGCAAAACCGAATGATCTGTGTATATTTATAATGTCGCTAAATCTTTTGGATTTAGCTTTAGAACAAAAAAGAAAAAGCAAAACAATAAGCTTTAGCTACGGCGCCAGACGGAAACGAAAAGTTTCCTTGCCTCCGCACTACGCTTAGCCCAAACGCTATACCATTTAAAAACAACAATGGAAAACCTAATTAAATACATAGAATCTCGAATTGCTTTAACTCAAAACGATATTGATTTAATCAAAAAACATTTTGTGGAAGAAGAAGTTTCTGTTCAAACTAATCTTTTAAACGCAGGAAAAGTAGAACGATATATTTACTTTTTAAGTAATGGAATTGTAAAAGGTTATCAAAACATTGATGGAAAAATTGTTATTCAACATCTTGTAACTGAAAACGATGTTTTCACTTCTTTAGACAGTTTTATGACTGAAACACCTTCTTTAGATTATTACGAAACTGTTACTGCTTGTAAACTTATAAAAATATCAAAACCAGATTTTGATATTTTACAAAATGAAACTAAATTTTGGGGATTATTTGTAAAAGACGTAACTAACGAACACTTGAGTTGTAAATTAGAACGAGTTAAAGATTTTCAAATTTTAACAGCAAAAGAACGTTATTTAAAGTTTCTTAATCAATATCCCAAATTAGCTTTAAATGTTTCCATCGATAATATTGCTTCTTTTTTAGGAATGGAGCCTCAATCTTTAAGTCGTATTAGAAAACAAGTTACTTTCTAACAAATGTTATTTTTGAATACTTAAAAGTCAATGAAATTTGCGCTATCAAAAAAACATAAAATATGAGCAACGAAATTTCATTAATAACAGGAGGTAACGGACATTTAGGAAACAACTTAGTTAGATTACTACTTTCAGAAAATAAAAAAGTAAGAACAACAGTCAGAAATATACACAATCAAAAACCTTTCAAAGGATTGGACTGTGAGGTTGTACAAGCCGATATTACTGACAGAGAATCTCTAAAAAAAGCATTTCAAGGAGTTACAAACTTATATGCTGTAGCTGCAAATTTTAGTATGTGGGCTAAGAATCCTAAAGCCGAAATTTATGACAATAATATGCAGGGAACTCAAAATGTATTTGATATTGCAAAAGAATGTGGCATAAAAAACATTGTATACGTAAGCTCTGTAGCCTGTTTAGATTTCACAAAATTACCTGCTAATGTAGATAATGGATACAATAAAGACAGACGAAATTGGTACTACAACTCTAAAAATGACTCTGACAGATTAGCATTAGAACTGGGAGAAAAATATGGAATCAGAACTGTTCTAATCCTTCCATCCGCAATGATAGGTTCAAAAGCATTTAAATTGAGTTATTCTAATAACCTTGTATTACAAGTTTTAAATGGTGAAATACCAGTAGATACAAATGTGACTTTAAATTGGGTGGATGTAAAAGATGTTGCATTTGGAACGTATAAAGCAATGTTGAAAGGTAGAAATTTAGAACGTTATATCTTATCAAACGAGAAACACACTACTCTACAAGAAAGTGTAAAAATAGCATCCGGTTTATATCCAGAATTAAAATTAAAAAAGCCAAAGAAAGTACCTAAATGCTTATTGTATTCTATTGCAGGACTAATGGAGTTTAGCAGTAAAATAACAGGAAAAGAACCTTTGCTACAAAGACACTACTTAGATATGTTTTATAACTTAAAACAGGATTACGATATTAATAAATCAAGAAAAGAATTGGGTTTTAATCCTAAATCTTCAAAAAAAGCATTAGAAGATACTCTGAAATATTTAAAAAACGATTGGGAAGAAAAAAAACGGTATAGAATCGAGTGGATGGCTTCGCCATTAAATGACGGAGTGCACCCCTCACACCACCCAGCGTACGGGTCTCGTACTGGGCGGTTCGCAATCCATCTTTCCAATCGCTCTTTACACCAATTGAAACTATTTCGTACTTTATGAAAAGGCTACAGATTTTCTAGGGAATCGATCACCCAATATCGAAAATCAATGCTCCCTTTCTTATTTCCAAAAGGAATACGTTCCGTCCTTCCTTACTCGTGAAACCTATGCAATTGCTATTTGCAACTCGTTTCTCATAAGTACTATGACTTCTGCTGACTTCTCTACATAACCAACTCGTAGTTGTAGAGACCTCCCCAGGTAATGGCATCTTCCCTGCCTGCCGGCAGGCAGGTTTCCCTCAATAACTGCCGTATCTAAATTAATACCCTTTCTCATATTCTTGGGGCGTTACAATGATGTGCTTGCTTACCCAAGTATCTATGCCTCTGCATACAGTTTCTGTTCGTCAGTACCGAGGTTTGTAGTCTCGCTTTCTTCAGATATAACCTCGCAGTTACCACCCTTGCGACTTACTAATGCTTCCAGATATCAATCCAGCGCATAAGGGACTTGCACCCTCTAAATAAATCCTTATATTGCTATAAGGTAAAGATGCCCATACTGGGCACACACACGGTGTATAAAAAATAGCTAATAAAGGGTAAACCGAAAGGTTATTGTCTATTTACGAAGACCGCCAAATTTTTAATTTGGCTTTAAGAATAGAAAAATTAAATCAAAATATAAAAATTTGGCTCAGTGCTAAACCCAAAATGTAGTATCTTTTTATACGCTACGATTTCATACACGAACCGTTGACATTAATTTAAAACATAAACTTTCACACAAACTTAGTAATACATATTTGTACAATTAAAACCCAAAAAACATACATATAAGTATCTTTTCGTTTGTTTTTTTATATTTATATGTATATTTTTAAATTAAATTACATACTTATATGTATAAAATGTTAACAAATGAGAAACAAGAAAAAACTACTCATAGAACAACTAGACCAAAAATTGGCTAATTTTAAAGCTGCAGGAATGGTCCTGATCCCACAAAAGGGATGGGTGAATACTATTAGAACTACTCTTAATATGACGAGGGACCAGTTAGGGACCAAACTTAACTTAACTAAAGGAGCTATACAAAAAATCGAGGAACGTGAAGCTACAGGTCAGATAACCATTAATAAATTAAAGGATGTTGGCAATGCTTTGAATATGAAATTTATCTATGGTTTTATTCCTAAAGATGGGACGATTGAAAGCTTAGTAAACTTAAAGGCTGAAAAGCTAGCACGAAAAATAGTTTTAAGGACTAATCAAAATATGAAATTAGAGGACCAAGGAATTGGAGATGAAAAAATAAATAAAACCATAAAGGAACTTGCTGGTGAAATCAAACGAGAGATGAAAAAATCATTATGGGATTAGAATTCGATTATAAAGAAGGGCAAACACCTGTAGACGAAGAAGAAAAGGAAGGTCTTAAAATAAAGTCGATTACTACTCAAGGAGAACTAGATGAATTTGAGCAATTGAATATTGAAAAAGCAGTCGAATGGACTATTCATACAAAATTAAAACTTGAAAAAATTTTAACTGAAAAGTTTGTAAGAGACTTGCACAAAAGAATGTATGGTGATGTATGGAAATGGGCAGGTGATTTTAGAAAGACTGAAAAGAACATTGGAATTCCGTGGACGCAAATTGGAATTGAATTAAAAAACTTACTGGATGACACTAAATATTGGATAGAAAACAAAACCTATTCACCAGAAGAAGTTGCTATTAGATTTAAACATCGCATAGTATCCATTCATTGCTTTCCTAATGGAAATGGAAGACACTCTAGAATGATGGCGGACATCATAATAGAATCAATATTTCGGAAAGAAATATTCTCGTGGCATCAATCAAATATGGTTAAATCTAACGAAATAAGAAAAGAATATATTAACGCTTTAAAAAAAGCTGACGATGGAAACGTTGCACCATTAATTAAATTTGCAAAAAACTAAAGCCAATCGACTAGACGGCTCTCCTCATAATTGAGGAGAGTGCGCCTCTCACACCACCGTACGTACGAGTCTCGTATATGGCCGTATTCCATCTTTGTGTCGCTCTTTACACCGACAACAACTATTTTGTACTTTAAATATAGGCTACTTAATAAAGCTCCCATACGAATTTCCAAAAGGAATACGTTCCGTCCTTCCTTACTCGTGAGACCTATGCAATTGCTATTTGCAACTCGTTTCTCATAAGTACTATGACTTCTGCTGACTTCTCTACATAACCAACTCGTAGTTGTAGAGACCTCCCCAGGTAATGGCATCTTCCCTGCCGGCAGGCAGGTTTCCCTCAATAACTGCCGTATCTAAATTAATACCCTTTTTCATATTCTTGGGGCGTTACAGTGATGTGCTTGCTTACCCAAGTATCTATGCCTTTGCATACGGTTTCTGTTCGTCAGTACCGAGGTTTGTAGTCTCGCTTTCTTCAGATATAACCTCGCGGTTAACTCCCTTGAGACTTATTAATGCTTCCAGATATCAATCCAGCGCATAAAGGACTTGCACCCTCTAAATTAATCTCTTACTTTGCAGTAAAAGAAAGATGACCATACTGGGCACACACACGGTATATAAAAAATAGGGCAATTAGGGCTTAATTCAAAGGCTTGCGTATCTTTGGTAAGACCGCCACATTTTTAATTTGGCTTTTAGAGAAAAAAAGATAAAAACAAAATACAAAAGCTTTGGCTAAGGGCTTAAACGGAGAGTTTAGTGCGCGTCCTCCGCCCTACTTGTCATAGCCGAGACGGTTGTAGCTAATTAAACCAAGCTATCATATAACAAGAGACTTAATTAAAAAATGTTATGCGAATAATAATAGCTTTAATAATCTTAACAGCTTCAAATATAACTGTCAAAAGTGATTTAACAAAAGAAAATCTTAAAGGAAAAGTAAGAAGTGTTCTATACTATTCAAATGAGAATCCAACTAATTACTCAAGTATAAGCAACTATAATGAAGAAGGCAATTTAATAGAAACTATATATTTTGATTGTAAAAATGCTGAATGGGTAGAATCAAGAAGGTTAATAAAAAAATACAAGTATTACAAAAATAATAGTATAAAAATGATTGAACACCTTGATTATTATGATTATGATAGTAAATATTTAGGAGGTAGACTCGTAGAAAAATACAATAAACAAGGTGAGTTGGTAAACGAAATAGATTATCAGACTTTTTATAATAAAGAAGAAAATAGACCTTATAATCCATATAAAGATATATATACTAATGATACTGTAGTTTATAATAAAAAATTAAACCAGAAAACAACTTATAGACATCATTCAGATGGAACTTTAATGCATTATTGGATTGAAAAATTTGATTACAAAGAAAATCCTATTGAATCAAAATTATATAATTATAATGATTCCTTATTTATAGAACATAGCTATAATAG
Organism: Cellulophaga algicola DSM 14237; assembly: GCF_000186265.1. Classification (NCBI taxonomy): domain Bacteria; kingdom Pseudomonadati; phylum Bacteroidota; class Flavobacteriia; order Flavobacteriales; family Flavobacteriaceae; genus Paracellulophaga; species Paracellulophaga algicola. The sequence goes on along the minus strand of NC_014934.1, from coordinate 3,669,961 downwards.
CAAAGGACTTGAAAAAACACTAATTGTTTATGGAAATCATAAAAAAGACACATTACATAAATATATTTCTACATATGACAACCTAAGTAATAAAATTAAATACAGTAAACACGAAACTCGAAAAAAAGAAATCACTATATATAATTACGAATATAAATTGGATAAAAATAAAAATTGGATATTTCTCGAGAAACTTCAAGAAGGAATAATTATTGACACAACAAGAAGAAAAATAGTATATTATAAAAAAAACTAGCTACAGTCGAGTAGGTAAAGGGGAGTTTCACCCCTAAACCTCTCACAGAACCGTACGTGAACCTCTCGATTCATACGGCTCTTGTTATACAGTCGATAATGTCTAAATAAATTTAGACCAATTTGTACCCCAGTTCCCAATGATAGAACAGATTTGGATATGATTTTGTAATAAACCTAAGCCATTTTACAGCTTTGATTTTGCTTCCTTTGAAGCGTTTATACTTGTTCAATATCCATCCGAGCATACGATTGTGTAGGTAATAGAAAAGAGGTTGCAGACTCCTACGACTTATCTTTCCATAATACCGAACCCAACCACGGATCTTGGGGTTCAGCAGATTTGCCAGATCCTGTATCCCACGTTGAGTTTTGTTATGGAAAGCAAGTTTACGGAGTTCTCCCGTGATTCGAACTTTAGATTTTCTGCTCATCTTACAATCAAATTGAAGGAAGCTTCCTCCCTTTTTCAATCTGAACCTTATCGGTTGAAAGCTGAATCCTAAGAAATCGAATTGTACAGGATACCCTTTGAGGTCTCTGCCATCCTTCTTACAGTACACTATTTTAGTCTTTTCAGGATGCGCGGTCAGACCGCACTCTGTCAGACGTTCTTTTAGAACTTCAAGTGTATGGACAGCTGCCTCATAACTTCTACAATGTACAATCAAGTCATCTGCATAACGCACCATCTTTACCTGTGGATGGTATTGCTCTAACCATTTGTCCACACAGTAATGCATATATAGATTAGACAAAAGTGGGCTGGTCACCCCTCCTTGAGGTGTTCCTTTGCCCGTGGATATTTTAACCGTTCCATCTTCTAGTATTACTGGAGCTTCCAGCCACCGTTTGATGTAGAGCAACACCCACTTCTCCGAAACATGGCGTTCCAAAGCTTTCAACAGAAGACCATGGTCTACATTCTCAAAGAATTCCTGTATATCCAGATCTATCACCCAGCTGTATCGTAGTACGTTTCGACGTACAACTTCAATAGCCGAATGTGCACTCCTGTTGGGACGGTATCCATAAGAGTTTTCTGAAAATATGGATTCCAACCTAGGTTCAAGGTACTGCTTCACCACTTGTTGTGCTATCCTATCGCTTACCGTGGGAATACCCAAAGGTCGGGTCTTGCCCCCTGCCTTTGGAATATTTACCCGCTTTACCGCAGGTGCAAAATAACTTCCTGATGCCAGTCTATTCCAAACCTTGTACAGTTCCTTGGAACGTACACTATCGAATTCCGATAGGGTTTGATGGTCTATCCCGGCACTTCCTCTGTTACTTTTTACCTTCTTGTAGGACTCCCACATCATTTCCTTGGTTATGGGTATCGACTTTGTTTGTTCTTTAAAAATCATCCTTACAATTTTAAGTTGTCCTTAAATTTAAACTGTATAACTGAAGTCCTTCGCTCCGCTCCCATTACAGGAGTTTCAACACTACTACAACTTCATCCGCAACCTATGCGCTCATTAGTAATCGACTCACAGGTATTTCCTGCTTGTGTTTTCCTTTTGGCATAGCACATAGGCTTCCTGTGGTTCCACGATAAAGCCTAGATAAAAGTCATGCCCGCTTTATGACGGTTGCCGTATAGTCAGTAATTAGGTGCCCTCTACACTTATCCCCGATTCCTCGATATAAATCAGGTTTTGACAACGACTGGTCTTTTCGTCACTTCTTCGCAAGGTTCGCTTTCGCTCATCTCTTCTATCCCTACCTGACTATTTTAAATAGCCTTTTCTTCTATCGCTTCACACACCTTTGTTGCCTTGGATGTGTCATAGAAGTGGTTTGATGAGTTTTCCTAAAAACCCTCATCGGAGGACCTACCTCCATCTTTATCATAGCTTACACAGCACACATCGACTAGACGGCTCTCCTCATAATTGAGTAGAGTGCGCCTCTCACACCACCGTACTTACGGGTCTCGTCATCTTTGTATCGCTCTTTACACCGACAACAACTATTTTGTACTTTAAATATAGGCTACTTAATAAAGCTCCTATATGAATTTCCAAAAGGAATACGTTCCGTCCTTCCTTACTCGTGAGACCTATGCAATTGCTATTTGCAACTCGTTTCTCATAAGTACTATGACTTCTGCTGACTTCTCTACATAACCAACTCGTAGTTGTAGAGACCTCCCCAGGTAATGGCATCTTCCCTGCCTGCCGGCAGGCAGGTTTCCCTCAATAACTGCCGTATCTAAATTAATACCCTTTCTCATATTCTTGGGGCGTTACAATGATGTGCTTGCTTACCCAAGTATCTATGCCTCTGCATACGGTTTCTGTTCGTCAGTACCGAGGTTTGTAGTCTCGCTTTCTTCAGATATAACCTCACGGTTAACACCCTTGCGACTTACTAATACTTCCAGATATCAATCCAGCGCATAAGGGACTTGCACCCTCTAAATAAATCCTTATATTGCTATAAGGTAAAGATGCCCATACTGGGCACACACACGGTATATAAAAAATATCGGGTTCAGTGCTAAATTGAAGTTTTGGCATATTAATAAAGATTAGTAATAAACTGAAAATTATCGCATTTTAAGCCGCTACTTTTCATATACCCAAACGTTAGCTGTTATTATAAAAAATATGAACTTATTAAAAATCTCAATCATTTTACTGTTGTTTATAAGTTGTTCTTCTAAGAAAAAAGAAAATGAAGCACAAACTGAAAAATTGAAAAATGAACAATTATCTATTAAGAATACAATCATTACTAAAAAAGATAGTGTTGACATACAGAGCCTTATAAGAAAAGTCTATAAATGGAATAAAAGTAATATTCGTAATTATTTTGACATTGGAATTGAAGACAATGATTATTCGGTTGTTAGCTGGAGCTCTGAAGGAGAAAAAGCAATTAAGTATATAGGAATTGGCTGGAATGAATTTGATTCTAATAAAAATGATTTAGAAAAAACCGATTATTTCTCAAAAGGTTTCATTACAAATTATAGAGAAATTTTAAAGAACATAGATTATAAAGTTAAGAATGGAGATTATGAATGGTACAAAGGCTATCTTCCCCCATTTGGTACTGGAGCAAATGAATGGTGTCATTGCCAAGACCACCCTGATGAATATTGGAAAACGATGATAATTAAAACGATTGACTTAAAAAATGACTCTGTTAATTTAACTTGGGATTGGGGAAAAGATACTGAATGGGATTGGATAGATGAATATAAAACAGGTTACCCACTAACTGTGATTAAGGAATCTGGAAGTTGGAAAATTTCTTATATGGATGGATTTGACAAAAAACATTATTAAACTCAAAAACAACAGCCAGTCGAGTAGGTAAAGAGGAGTTTCACCCCTAAACCTCTCACAGAACCGTACGTGAACCTCTCGATTCATACGGCTCTTGTTATACAGTCGATAATGTCTAAATAAATTTAGACCAATTTGTACCC